>NZ_DJDT01000143.1 GCF_002432345.1 Pedobacter sp. UBA5917 | reverse complement strand
TTTTAAAACCTGCGAGGTCTGGAATGGGAATTAAGGTTGCCCCAAATAAAAATCGAAAGGTTTATCGCGGTCGCAAACCAGTGTACCGTCTTTATATTCGAGTTCGGCTACATGGATGGAGGTACGTTTATTGGCATAAGAAAAGGTATAATCCTGATCAAGCGTGCCTTCGAAATGCGTTTTACGGCCAGGGTGGGTAAAGTAAAAAATATAGGCCTTATCTCCTACTACTTGTACATCGGCATGGGCGCCTGTTGGCGTATCTTCGGGCCTATGGCCAGGCACATCCAGCACCATACCCTGCTTTTCCCAGCTTTTACCATCTTTTGACCGGTACACCCGTTGCCCGTGCCATTCGTCGGTAATCATCCAATACCAGTTATTAAAGAAAAAAGCTTTTGCACCCTCATGTGGAGCACCACCAATAGCAGGTTCGTTTTGGGTAGTCCAATGTTTCAGGTTTTTGCTTTCAGCTGTCATGGTAATACTACCTCTCGAACTGTCTTTATACCACATGTGCCATTTGCCATCAGGCATTTTTAACAAAGTCGGATCAATTACATGTTCCGAATTGAGCGAAATAAAGCCCTTATATTTCCAGTTCCAAAGGTTTTTGCTGGTATAATGTGCAATTTTGGCTGTTCCGCCCCAATGGTTGCGTACGCCTTGTATGTAGGCAAGGTACATATGGTAAATACCTTTCTCGTAAATTACATCAGGTGCCCAAAAGGTATTTACGCCAGGTTCGAAATCAAGGTTGAGCGCTCCTTTATATACAAAAGTTTGTCCCTTATCCGTTGAGGTTGCCACACCTATATTGGTTCCATAACAATAAGCCACATCATTGGTCTGCGCATTTGCCCTGCGCTGGGTATAAAGCATCCACCAGCTTTTTTCGGCATGGTTATATACCAGAACGGGATCTGCTGCACCATCATATATCGGATCGCGGTATAATGGCGATGGTGCTTTATGCAGTTCCTGTGCAGTTGCTGCCACCGATAAAAACAACAGAATGGATAAAACAGGGATCTTAAATTTCTTCACGGTTAGGTTATTTTGGTTAGCATGGCCAAATAACAGCATTTACGCCGCAGCACAAAACCGAACCGTCTCAATCTTTCTACTTATCTGCTCAAATTTTATTTTGGCCCAAAGCCAAGTATTTCTTTAATATATTTGAAGCTGCTGACCAAAATGTATTGAAAAAACTCTTTATCCTATTATCCCTGTTGTTTTCGGCCAATTTGCTTTGGGCGCAGCCATACTATTTCAGGCATTATCAGGTAGAAAACGGACTTTCGAACAATACGGCATTCTGTAGTGTACAGGATGGCAATGGTTTTATGTGGTTCGGCACCAAAGATGGATTGAACAGGTTTGACGGCTACTCTTTTAAAACCTATCGGCATGATCCAGATAAAGCAGGCAGTTTGGGCAACGACCTGATTTATGCCCTCCATCACGATGGTGACCAAAACCTCTGGATAGGCACCAACGATGGGGTTTTTCTTTACAATCCGGCTAAAGAAAGTTTTTCGCTCATCAAAGAAACCAAAGGGATGCGCATTATCGACCTGGGCAGCGATCACAACGGAAACCTTTGGATCTTATCCTCCTTTAAAATTTATCTCTATCAAAAAAGCAGCAGGAAAGTAACGCTTTTTACAACCAATGCACCTTTTGATGCCTCTTTGGTTACCATTTTAAAAAACGGCAGTATCTGGATCAGTACCGGACGGGGAACACTGGAGAAATACAACCCTAAACTGAATACTTTTGAAAGTTTTAATGTAAACGGTAAAAATAAAAAACCCGAATATGGTTGGGTATCACGGATTGCAGAAACAGAAAGTGGCCTGTTGCTTATCGGTACCACCAATCAGGGAGTTAAACTTTTAAATCCTGTTACCTTACAATCCAGGAACATTTTAAGGCTAAACGATGATCAAACGCCGATTTTTGTGAGGGATATTAAAAAAACAGGTCTGCATGAATTTTGGATCGCAACTGAATCGGGCATTTACATCTATAACGACGAAACCGAAGAGATTACCCACATCCAGAAACAGTACAATAACGATTATTCGTTAAGTGATAACGCAGTTTATACCATTTGCCAGGACCGTGAAGGCGGCGTTTGGACGGGTACCTACTTTGGTGGCCTCAATTACTATTCGAGCCATACTTCCTTATTTACCAAATATTTTCCCCAAAAAGGCAGCAATGCGATCAGCGGAAGCGATGTAAGGGAAATTACGAAAGACCAGGCCGGTAATTTCTGGATCGGCACGGAAGATGCAGGGCTGAACAAACTGGATGCTAAAACCGGCCTATTTAAACACTTTTTACCCGACGGAAAACCTGGGAGCATTGCTTATTCGAACATACACGGCTTGTTGGTAGATGGCGACAAACTCTGGGTAGGCACATTCGAGCATGGCCTTGACCTCATCAGCCTAAAAACAGAAAAGGTAATTAAACACTATCAGGCGGGCATCGGCAACGCCTTACGCACCAACTTTATTGTTACCTTTTGTAAAACAAAGGCAGGACAAATTGTAGTGGGTACCATTAATGGCATTTACCGTTACAACCGGAAACGCGATGATTTTGAACCTATTGCGGACCTCCCCTTTCTTTTTTACGATTCGGTAATCGAAGATAATGAGGGCAATATCTGGGCAGGAACGTTTAACGATGGTGTTTTTAAATTCAATTTATCAAAACCGGGTTTTATCAATTACCGCAATAAGGCAAACGACTCAAAAAGCCTTAGCCATAACACCATTAATAGCGTTTTTGAAGACCGTAAGCATAACATCTGGATTACTACCGATGGAGGCGGCCTGTGCCGTTTCGATAAAAAAACAGCTCAGTTTAAGCGTTATGGTGTAAAAAATGGCTTCCCGAGCAATTATCTTTTCCGTGTGGAAGAAGATAGCTCCAATAAGTTCTGGATTAGCAGTACCCGCGGACTCATCCATTTCGATCCTGTTTCGGGATTAAGTAAAACCTATACTAAAGCAAACGGCTTGCTTACCGACCAGTTCAATTATAATTCGGCCTACCAGGATAAAGATGGCAGGATTTATTTCGGTAGTGTAAAAGGACTGATCAGTTTCGATCCGGGCAACCTCAAAGCTACTGCTTATGCAACGCCAGTTTTTTTAACCGGCTTCCAGATCAACAGTGCGGGTGTAAATGGCACGGATTCTATCTCTAACAAATCGATCGTTTATGCCGATACCATTGAACTTAACCACAACCAATCGTCGTTCAGTATCGATTTTGCCGCTTTGAGCTACCGTTCGCCCGAAATGACGGAATATGCCTACAAAATGACAGGGCTTTATAAGGATTGGGAATATTTAAAAACCAACCGAAAAGTATATTTTACCAAACTCGCACCCGGCACTTACGTGTTCGAAGTAAAAGCGATGGTTGAAGGCAGCAATAACTGGAGCAATAAAAATGCAAAATTGCTGATCAAAATCTTTCCACCGTTTTATTTAAGTCCGTTGGCCTACTTTATTTATGTTATGGCCACTGGCGCTATTATTTTATTCTTAGTGCGGAGGTATCATCGAAAAATTGCGCTGAAAAACAAGAGACGGATGGAAGTTTTCGAACATGAAAAACAAAAGGAAGTTTACCAGGCGAAGATCGAATTTTTCACCAATGTGGCTCATGAGATCAGGACACCGCTCACCTTGATTATCGGTCCGATGGAAAAACTGATTAAACAGGCTGATAGTGTGCCGGCCATCGAAAAGAACCTCCGCATTATGGGGCGCAATACCGACAGGCTGCTCAAATTGACCAATCAGTTGCTCGATTTCAGGAAAACAGAAACGAGCGATTTCTCCCTGAATTTTGTAAAGGCCAATATCAGCGAAATCCTTAAAGATGTTTTCGTCCAGTTTCAGCCCGCAGCCGAACAGCGCAGCATCAATTATTCGATCAACCTGCCCGAAAAGGCATTCCAGGCCTATATTGACGTAGAAGCTTTTTATAAGATTATCAGCAACTTGGTTGATAATGCCATCAAGTATGGTAAAACGACCGTAGAGATCGAGCTGTCGAAATCAGTTGAGCAGGATAAATTTAAGGTGTATGTTAAAAGCGATGGCAATAAAATACCTGTAGAAATTAAGGACAAGATTTTTGAACCCTTTTTTAGGGCAAAGGAAACGCAGATTACCGCAGGAACGGGAATCGGACTTTCGATTTCCAAATCGCTGGCACAACTGCATAGCGGCGAGTTATATCTTGATTTTAATGAACATCATTTTAATATATTTGTACTGGAACTGCCTATCCATCAACTTATAGAATTTAACCTGAACGGAAAATGGAAGAAATTGTAGGAACACCCACGACGAAAGATCACGGAGAGATAGAAAAAAACGTGGTATTATTGGTAGATGACAATGAAGATATCCTCGATTTTATATCGGATGACCTGGAAGAGAAATACCAGGTTTTACAGGCCAGAAATGGCGTAGAAGCACTCGAAATTTTACAGCACGAAATTGTTCAGCTTATTATCAGCGATGTAATGATGCCCGAAATGGATGGCTTTGAGTTTTGCGCCAAAGTAAAATCCACGTTGGAGTTTAGCCATATACCCGTGATTTTACTTACTGCTAAAAATTCGCTGCAATCAAAAATAGAAGGACTTGAACTGGGAGCCGATGCTTATGTAGAAAAACCTTTTTCGCCAGAGTTTTTACAGGTGCAGATTTCGAGCCTGATCAAAAACAGGAACAAAATCAAAGAATATTTCTCGAGCTCGCCTCTGCTGCACATTAAAAGCATTGCCTATTCGAAAGCAGATGAGGTGTTTTTGGAAAAACTGCAGGATACGATCAATAAAAATATCAGCAACCAGGATCTTGACGTTGAACATTTGGCAGAAAAGATGAATATGAGCCGCCCAACGCTTTACCGTAAAATTAAATCGATCTCGAACCTGAGTCCGAACGAACTGATCAATTTGGCAAGATTGAAGAAAGCAGCAGAATTTTTAAACGAAGGCATGCTGAAAATCTACGAGATTTCGGAGATGGTGGGTTACAGTTCTCAATCGCATTTTGGGCGTAACTTTGCCAAACAGTTTGGCATGTCGCCCACTGATTATTTGAACAGTAAAACAGCGGAAAAGAAAAAAGGCTGATTTAAGATTCGTCACCCCGAATTTATTTCAGGGTCTTTCATACAGATAGATCTCTCCATTCCACTAGCGATGTAAAATCGGTACGAGTTGTGTTCCAGTCGAGATGACGATCGCTAGAAATAAACTATTCACACTTTTTCTTCCTCAAATTCAAACAATTAGCAAACCATTGTTATTATCCTATATTATGTGTAAATTGTATTAACCAAAATATAGAAGTTATGAATATGCTTAAGAAAATCGAAAACTGGGGGGATCATCACCACCCAAAATGGCTAGACTTTTTCAGAATCTTATTAGGCCTTGTTTTAATGTGGAAGGGTATTGATTTTTATGTCAATATGCAGGCATTTAGCAATTTAATGAGGGGCGCTTTCTTAGGTACGGCAATCAGCATCAGTTTATTGGCGCATTTCATTATTGTGCTTCACATCATTGGTGGTTTAGCCATTACATTAGGCACCTATACGCGCACATTCTGCCTGATTAATTTACCGATACTGATCGGTGCCGTATTCTTCATCAATATTTCGGGAGGTATTTTTAAACCCTACTCCGAATTTTGGTTTTCCATTTCGGTACTGGCCGGATTAATCTGTTTTGCCATTGAAGGAAACGGATATTTATCGGTAGAAAGACAGAGAATTCACCCAAAAGAAGCAATTTAATTCAAAATACGGCAACAGTTTTTGACTATTAATGGCTTAAATCAGTCGTGTATTGATGTTTTTTCATTTTTTTATTCATCGTAACTAAATGATTAGCAACACTTAAAATATTAATTAAAATATTTGATGGGAAAAGGTTTGCAGATTTGTTCCAAATTCCTACTTTTGCAGCGGAGAGCTGGCAGAGTGGTCGAATGCGGCAGTCTTGAAAACTGTTGACTGTAACAGGTCCGGGGGTTCGAATCCCTCGCTCTCCGCAGAAAAAAATGAAACCCGACGATAGTCGGGTTTTTTGTTTTCCGTGCTTTCCAATAAGGGGCAGCCTTAAAATTGAAAATCGGAAAACTAAAGATGAGCGTAGCAAATAACTCGTTTGGTGAAACCCTTCTCTTTTTGACATCACCGCAGCGCAGGTAATCCTTGCCCACAAATACCATTTGTTCTAATGATGTCTTTGGTTCCAATTTCGGGTAATCATCATCAGCTGCGATATCAATATACGTCTTTGCAATATCAAATCCGAAGCTACTTTGGCTATAATATGTAGTAAATATTCCTATTCAATTGTATTTTTTATCATTAAAAAATATTAGATTCGTCATGCAGTTTAATGTATTATTTTACGCTCATTACCGACCTATTTTCAAAATCATCCTTTTACCAAACTAAATTAACAACCATGAAAAATTTATTAAAGTACCTACTGCTTTTAAACATTGCATTGTTCTCTGTGGCTTGCCGCTCAGATAAGGACGGACTTTTAGATGAACCACCAATTACGGCAAGCACCGAATTCTACAAAAACGCGAACGAACTGGCTGCGACCTACGATCCTTCAAACGCCGTAAGCCAGACAATGAGAAATCAGATTTACGATTTATACAAGGCAAAAAAGTGGAGCGAACTGGAAACATTGTTTATCAACAACAATTTAAACGGAAAATGGCCGCCTGCAAACGGAGGTTTCAATACTCAAGATGATACACCTATTACGATGGGACAAAAATACGATAGATACAGTGGTGCGATTGGAACCTACAGCGGAACAGGAGTTCCAACTTTGGGAGGAAGTTTTACAAGTCCAATCATCAATGGATACGTATATTCGTTTGGACAAAGAGCCTTGAATCAACCGGAAAATACTTATGATTTTTATTACGAAATCGAAGTTTTAAATAATTCATTAAATTTCAAAGGTCAAACAGCAGATATTATTCCCTGGTTTAATCAGGTGGGTAATGGTAAGCAGACCATGTGGAAAATCCCGATAGATCCAGCGACTGGTTACCAAAAAACCTGGAATAAATTGGCGCAAGAAGGGTATATTAAATTAACAATTAAGAAAAACCCGAGTGGAAAATACCCGGGAGCTGTGGGCGTAGTTATTCCTCAATAAAATCATTAGATGTATTCCATTTCAAAAAAAATATCCATTGAAAAACAGGTTTCTGTTATCAGAAATACCTTCAGTAATGCAGAGATCGGTAACTCAGCAGAAGTAAAATTCGAATGTTGTAACTGTAAACATGAAAATATCGTTAAAATAACACCTTATGAATCAGGATTTCCGATTTTTCAATTGTACAATAACGAAAAGGTTTTGGCTAAAAATGAATTATTAAAAAACAAAATTGTCTCCGAAACCTCCATAAATTTACTTCACTTTGGAGCATTAACGGTAAATGATTTACCAACATTGTACTTTGGAACAGACTGCCCGTTTTGTTATTCAAAATATATTTGTGTTTTCAGCTATGGTGAAAAACAACCAGGGCTAACTTTGCTTACCATTTCGGGCGTATGGAAATATAACGAAATTTAAGCCTGGATAGCTCAAAAATTGCCATTTGCTTTTCAGTAAAGTGATGAGCGGGTATATTTTAAAAATCAGAGCCTGAAATTGAATAATTTCAGGCTTTTTTCGTTTATAGATAGTATGTATATGACCTAACGGCGCATCATTGTAAACCTGATACAGATTAATCATATACGGTAGTACCAGCATATGTTGCTGGATATTGTTATCACAAATTATAATGTTCTTTATATTATTAGTTATTTTTAATAAAAAAAGAATTGCCATGAAACTTTCTTCAAAAACGGAAAACATTTTGGGTCAGCTCACAGATAAAACCAAGCTGGGAGACTTACGGAAGATTGCCAAGGATATCAAAAAAGATCATGGGCTGGCTATGGAGTTATGGTCTACAGGAAAGTTTTTTCCCAGACTATTGGCCATCTTGATTATGGATAATAAGCAGATTTCGCAAGATTTTGCTAACCAACTCGATAGAGATATGCAGACTTATCCATTTGATGAACGAAATCAGTTAATTGACTGGTTTTTCGCCAACCAACTAACAAAAGACAAGAAAACAATTGCCATGATTGAATCATGGGAAAATAGTCATTCTCCTCTTCAGCGGCGCACCTTCTGGTATTACCAGGCCCGTTTGAGGTGGATGGGGCAAAAGCCACCCGCAAATACACCAGAATTATTAAATAAAATAGAGGCTAACATTGCCAAAGAAGAACCAGAAGTTCAGTGGGCAATGAATTTTACAGCAGGATGGATTGGCATTTATGAAAAACAATATCGGAACCGGTGTATCGCCCTCGGAGAAAAAACAGGACTATATAAAGATCAAATGGTATCAAAAGGTTGCACACCAGATTATTTACCGGAATTCATTGTTATTGAAAGCAACAAGCGAAATTTATAATACAACGAACAACGTCTGGTGTACCTACTTTACTACAGGTAACCTTACATATTAGGCTGATTTTATATTAACATTTATAGATATTCCTATGGGATAAGCATCTATCTGCCTATAAAGATTCGATAGCATTATCTATTACATTATATACCGGTAGCCCTTTTATACATGCGTACCTGTCGGCACCCGAGAGATAGTTCATATTGCCCTTTTCGTCCCTGCTTTCTCTGAAATGTGACATTACATAACCCTCCTCAATACTGAGGGCTTTTAGTCCTCCCAATCTTTCCTTTTTTACAAAGTAAGCATTGTTCCCTACTGAATTTGAACCCACAAAACAGTAGCCTTTTTCTTCGGCCAGTATACAAAATGCCTTTAGCGATGCACCAAAATAAAGATGGCTATAGTGTTCCCTTTCCCTTACAAAATCGGCTTTATAAGGTACTGTAATTGCCCGATCTTTTCCCATAACGCTGTTATATTCTACCACTACAATGGTAGGCTGTACAACGTTTATCGCTTTCCAAACCCAGTAGTCATTGCCATCAATATCAACTGATAACAGCCCGATCTCCCCTGATAATCCGCCCCTGTCGATCAGCTCGTTGATATTTTCAACCGTTATAAATGAATGTACCACTTCCAGCTTGTGCTGATAATAGATGACGTCGGTTTTAATGTAATCAATGTCTTTTTTACTGCCATCGATCAGCAACCCGCTCCAATTGTCGTTTTTGAGTAGAAACCGCGTATTGGATTCTATATATTTTTCTACACCGAACTCAATAAATACTTTGTTGGGAATATCCACTTTATGGATCAGATACTGAATGATACCATCATCTCCCGATTGGGAAAATACCTTAAATTCTGCCTTTGCAAGATCGTTCAGGATAGCTAGTTTTTCGTTTTGCCTGGCAAGCAGTTTTCCCAAGAGCAGGATATCTGTTTGTTGGCTATTCTTAACGGTGTATAAAAAGTGGCGCAAAACATTTATTAGTTTCCTTAGTCGTTTCATCAGGTTCGATATGAATTTGTATGCTTGATTAAAAAATTTCCCGGCTTTTTCCCACAAGATTACAACATCAATATTGTTCATCTTTACACCTCTGAAAATACACATTTAATTTTTATGCAGGACAAAACCTTTTGAAAAATATTAATAGCGCTTTAAGTCTTCACCCGAATTTCGACTGCGAATAGTATAATTAACAAGCTTTTTGTATTATATCTTCCCAAAATATTATAAAAAAAAAATGAAGCCAGATAATCGTTGTTTCAGGCTTTTAAGATTTAACAGAAACATCAAATGTTAATATTTTAGCGATCTACTGCCCACTAACTACCAATTTATTAACCAGTGGCATAACTTGTTTTTTGGCCCCAATTAATTTGGAATATCTTTGTACCATGAAAATCCATATTCTTGGTGCATCGTGTGCAGGCTCAACAACGCTTGGCGAAGCTTTATCTACCCGGTTAAATATCCCCTATTTTGATACCGATAGTTTTTTCTGGGAAAAATCGGCCATTCCCTATACCGTAAAAAGAGATCCAGCATTAAGGAACCAAATGCTTAAGCATGAATTAAGCCAAAAAGAAAAATATATTGTGGGCGGCTCGCTGGTAAGCTGGGGCGGGGAATGGAAACAACTGTTCAACCTTGCTGTCTTCCTTTACCTACCGAAAGAGATCAGGATGGAACGTCTGGTAAAAAGAGAAATAGAACGTTATGGAAACGATATCTACGAGGATCAACAACGGCACAAATTATTTCTGGAGTTTATAGATTGGGCTTCAAAATACGACGACCGTTCTTTTACAGGCCGGAATATCGGCATCCACGAAAACTGGCTGGAAGGTGTAAATTGCCCGGTTATAAAAATTGAGGGAGATACCACGGTAGCAGAACGGTTAATGCGTGTTATTGATGTTGTTGAACATATTTAAACGCTTTCTAATAATTTAATGGTTTGATCAATAAAATTTAAAGTACTGTTTGGATAATCTGCCTTGATATAATTTTTCTCCTTTTCTGTTCTATGCGTTATTAAAATTATCAGTGATTCTTCTTTCACTTCTGGTGAAATCGATTGTGCATACTTTTCAATAATATCTAATGCCATAAGCCTGGCTTCGAACTCCTGCTCGCAAACAACCTTTATCATTGTTGTAAAATATTCTTTTACTTCCAGTTCGTACAAAGCGAAAATTAAAGTACCGGTGTTGTTAAACAGTTCGTGATCGGTAATTTTTGCTATCAGCGCGGGAACAGCCTCCTGATATTTTAAATCTGAAAAAAGCATGGCAATATGGTTCCGTAAATTCGGGCTTTTTACAACATTAAATATCCGTAGTAATTCTTCTTTGTCTGCAGCTTCCAAGTGCTCCAGCTTTATGTTTTTAATTGCTTTAATGAGTTCGTTTTCCACTTTGGTTATGGGTCTTTACTGTGCCGAAAGCTAATGATAATACAGGTTTTAAGCAACCGCTGTGTATCTTTTATTTAAACTTTATCAGATAAATATTCTTCTTATTGCCTTTAAGAAAGTAAAATATTGTTTTCGAATCGTTATCAATGTATTCTACCCGAATATTCTTTTTATTTAATGTTATTAAATTTTTATTGATGATAGCAACCTCTATTTGTTTAATAAAACCATATTCCTTTACTAAGCTATTATAAAATCTTAATAATTCGTTATGGGAATAGTTTACATAATCCAAATCTCCATAAACCTTAGTATCATATAACTCGCCGTTTTCTGTATAATTTCCCTGGGTGGTAACGAGATATTTAGTGCCTTTAAAAACAAAAATGCTGTCTTCATCTTTGGTGTAATAAGCCGGATGAAGTTTCATCGCCTTAATGTGGTTAATTACAGTGATCCTTTTTGTAGGTGCAGGTGTTAACAGGTATAGCGCGAGGACGGAAATAAGGAAAGCCTTAATCATGGTTTTTTACTTTTTATTTTTCAGGGCCGGAGATAATTGAATCAGCAATTTGGGTTATTAATATTGGTCTATTTAGAGCAATGGCCTATGTATCGCAGGTTATCTCATCCCATTCCGCATCTGCATAGCGGATAAGCCAGTTCAATGCATAATGCCGCTCGTAAACCACACCGGGCTGAACTGTTTCCATCGCATACCTATTCAACCGCGCGTCTACACAGGCCCAATCCAAACGGTAATATAAATCATTAACATCAAGGAGTTCTTTTACAGTTTTGCTGTTATTAGCCGCTTTGATAAAAAGATTGGGATCTTTATCGCCACCAACAGGGTATTCGCTAAGTGGAATATCGTTAAGATTGCAAAGCTCCTCTGGAAAACCAAGTTCATCTACCTTACCCAATGCCCACAAGAGCGTCCAGATGCATTCACTTTTCCACGTTTCGATAGTACGCCTTTCAGCCGTGGGATTTAGTAAAAAGTCTTTTTCATTGGGGGTGGTATCATCCCAAAGTTGATATTCTTTCAGGTAATTGATGGCATTTTCTGCCGAAAGAACTTCAAAGGCCACAAAATTGGTTACGGCCAATACACAAACCCGGGTCGCAATTTCGCGGGGTGTTCTAATGGTGGTTTCGGCTTCTGATTCAATGCAGGGCAAATGACTGTTGATTTTTATTTTTTTATTGATGAGGAAAGCTTCGTTTGTAGCTTTCCGTTCGAGCTGCTCGGCGGATATGTTACTTTGATCGGCATCATAATATTTACTTTCAATCTGAACATCCAGTTTGTCAACCTCACAACGGCCATCGGTATCCAAAATCAGGTTTAAATATTTATCAAGAAAATGCTGACTATCCGACCTGCTGATTGGGGTATCCGGTTGGGCAAAAATGATGGCATCGAAAGCCAATGCCAGGCGCTCAATCAATGGTTTAAGTTTTTTGGTATCACCTTCCTCCTGCCACATTGAAAATTCGCAGTTAATGGTCTCTATTTTACGGAGCAACAGGTTCTTCACCTCCGGTTTAGTGGTGGGTAACGACGATACGTAGTTATAGAGCCCATTTATATTAACAGCCAAAGGGCTATTGTCTTCTTCAGAAAACTGATAGGAAGGTTTTTCCTTTTGCCGGTATGAAATGTTTATTTTTTTGTCGGTGCTGAATAAACCTCCTTGAATGATAAGTTCGGCATAATGGCTTTCGTTATCCTTACGTGTGGTTAATAGTGCTTTAGGATAAACTTCGCGTAGGGTATCAATAATTTTATCGAAACCAACATAATGAGAGTAAAAAGTAGCGATCATACCGAAAGCTAATTATTCTATCACATTTAAACAAATAGACTTTTCAATAAATCTTAAAAACTGGGGGCTTAAGTACGTACAATGAGCAGTTTTAATACGAGCAGTTAATAAGTTTATATTATTTTTTTCAATCCACGTTGTCATCCTGAGCGTAGT
>NZ_DJDT01000012.1 GCF_002432345.1 Pedobacter sp. UBA5917 | reverse complement strand
CAGATACCATTGATCAGTTTTCCATGTAAATCTTCATTAGGGGCCACCAGGATATCGCAGGTACTAGTGCCCATTACCTTACTCAGGTAATAAGGTTCTATCTGACCGCCAACGGCTCCCATGTGTGCATCAAATGCACCTACACCAATAACCACACTGGTATTTAAACCCAATTTTGTGGCCCATTCTTCACTCAACGTACCGGCAGAAATATCAGAAGTATAGCTATCTGTAAATAATTTTTCCCTAAAACCTGTTAAAAGCGGATCCAGACTGCTAAAAAAATCTTCAGGCGGTAAGCCATTAAACTCCTCTGCCCAAAGTGCTTTATGTCCGGCAGCGCAGCGGCTCCGTTTCATGTCTTTAATGTTGTTTCCTCCACAGAGTAAAAAAGGGATCCAGTCGCAATGTTCTACCCACGATGCCGTACTGTTTTTAACAGCAGTATCGATCCTTAAAATACGTAACAGCTTAGACCAGAACCATTCAGAAGAATAAATCCCACCCACATATTTTAGATAGTTTACCGGAAATTTAGTGGCATGTTCGTTAATCTCGGCCGCTTCTTTAACAGCGGTATGATCTTTCCAAAGCACAAACATAGCGTTTGGATTCTCTTCAAAACCAGGCGTTAAGGCCAAAGGCGTTCCACTCGCATCAACCGCTACAGGACTGGAGCCGGTTGTATCAACCGAAATACCTTTCACCAAATGTGCAATTTCTTCACCTCCAGCTTTTGCAAGGCAATCTTTTATGGTATGGGTTAAACCCTCAATATAATCTAATGGATGCTGCCTGAACTGGTTAACAGCAGGTTTGCAATATAGGCCTTTCTGCCATCGTGGATAAAGAAAAACGGAAGCGGAAATTTCCTTTCCGTTAGCGGTGTCGACCAAAACGGACCGGACAGAATCCGTCCCGTAATCTACACCGATTACATAGTTTGCTGTGCTCATAACAATAAATAATCGTCTAATTAACGTTTATTTATTTGAAATAAAAAATTTTAGTGATTTTTTAGGTGGAATGACTTTTAATAAAAATTGATAAAACACTGTAATTTAACCATATACAACGTTTAAAACTGTATTAAAACCTAAATGCATCAAAAAAAAACTAAATTAGAGCAGAGAAAAAAAGATATGATTAAAACCAGAAATGAACAGCAAATGATGCAATTGATTATGGATGTGGCAAATCATAATCCGGAAATAAGGGCGGTTTTACTCAATGGTTCGAGGGCAAATCCAAATGTAGAGCAAGATATTTTTCAGGATTATGACATCATTTATGCAGTTAAAAATCTGGAAGTTTTTCTTAAAGACCATAGCTGGATTGATGTTTTCGGAGACCGGATGATCCTGCAAATGCCGGAAGATATGGAGCTTTATCCGCCCTCGCCCGAAATGGAAGGAGCATTTTCTTATTTAATGCAGTTTATGGACGGAAACAGGCTTGACCTGATTTTGGTTCCAATAAGCAATTTGCACCGTTTTCTTGAAGATAGTTTGTGTAAACTATTACTGGATAAAGATGATACAATTGGTTTAAAATCACTGTTACCAGCGAGTGAACATAGTTACCTGGTAAATAAACCCACAGCCAGGGCATTTTACGATTGCTGCAACGAATTTTGGTATACCAGTGTCGGCTTAGCAAAAAGTATCTGGCGCGAACAAAGCATATACGCCAGGCAACTCTTCCATCATGTTATCCACGATGCCCTGATACAGATGATTGATTGGCATATTGGATTCCGGTATCAGTTTTTGGTAAACCCTGGCAAATACGGAAAGTATTATAAACAATATCTTGAATCAGATCTGTACAACGAGCTTATAGAAACCTATCGCAATGCCGAACTTCCTGAATTATGGAATGCCTTATTCTTAACGGTCAAACTCTTTCAAAAAGTGGCTAACAATGTTGCCGAACAGCTCGGTTTATCATATCCGTTAACAGAACAACAATACATTACTGAATATTTACAGCATGTTAAACAGCTTCCTAAAAATGCTAAACAAATATATTAACCGAATATGATAACCATCAGAAACCTCGAAAAAACGGAACTAAACCGCATCAGCGAAATCGATCGCTCAGAGGAAATTTTTGAGCTTTATCGATTTTCTGATCATCAGCTAAAACTCGTACCACACCATGAAAGCGTTGCAGGCTTTGAAGAAAATGAGTTAGAAACCATTATTAGCCGGCAGCGTAAGCTCTTAGAAACCAGCGGAAAGGTATTTGGAGCTTTTGATGATGAAAAACTGATCGCTGTGGCTTCAGTCGAAAATAAAAAAAGAGGTTTACTGCAACACTATTGTAAAATGGATATTCTTTATGTGAGCAACAATTACCAGGGAAAAGGGATTGCCAGCCAGATGGTAGATGCCTGTAAACTGGCCGCCAAAAATTTTGGGGCAGATAGATTGTATATTTCTGCCACACCGACCAAAAATACCGTCGATTTTTATTTAAAAAGGGGAGCAGTACCGGTAACCGAATTAGATCAGGAGCTATTCGCAGAAGAACCTGAGGATATTCATTTAGAACTGAAAATAGACTAATAATTACTCTTTTGCAGTTACCGGATACAAAAACCTAAACGAATTGGAAACGGCCTGATGCAAAATAGTTGCATGATTCTCCCGCGGTAAATAATCAAAATACAACTTTATATTTTTATTCTTCGTTTCCTTAATTTTTTCGGCCAAAAGATTGGCATCCACTTCCATTACCCTGGGTATTTCAGTAGGGGTAAGTCCTTCTTTACCTACGGCGATATAAACCTGTGTTGGCTGGTCAAAACTGCTTTCTGCAATTTTTGGTTTTTCGTTTAGCAACGAACCATTGTTCCACCATAAACTGGGGCTAACAATTACGTAGTTATTAAATAACGAAGGTTTTTTAAACAACATTTCGGTAATCAGCAAACCGCCTAACGATTGGCCGATGATGGTTTTACTACCGTTTGTTTTATACTGTTTTTCAATAAAGGGTTGTAATTCATTACCGATAAATGCCATAAACCGATCGGATTGCCCCGTGGTAGGAAACCTTTTTTTGTCTGCTTCAATGGTGGTAGGAAAAGTAAAATCCCTTCTGCGATCTACCGTTGCAATCCCAACCACAATCGATTTCGGCACCTGGTTTATCCATTCGAAACTATTAAACTGCACAAGCCCAACCACATGGATAAAATCTTCGTCAGCAGAGCCATCCAGCAGGTAAATTACTGGATACCTGGTTGTATCGTTCTGTTTATAACCCTCGGGGAGGTATATGTTCAAAATTCTTTTCTCGGCTAATTCTTTTGATTGTATTTCGCGTACCACACCAAGCACAAAAGGTTTAGCTACAGCAATTTCTTTTTGTTTTTTTGTTTGCGCTGAAGCGGATAGGCAACTTATGATCAGCGCTATAATAAAAAATGCTTTACGTGTATAAACCTGTTGTGTCATTAAGATGGGTATTTGGCCGAAAATTAGCAATTCTCTGCCCAAAAACCGCAAATTTCTTTAAAATCATTAGCACAAGATCAATATTGTGGTGTCTGATTCAAAATCCGTAAAAAGCATACAACATCCCCGAATTAGTATTATTTAGGGATGGCCGTTGCTGCAGACCTTTACACCATCATTTAAAAATTTAAAAAGATGGACAAAACAATTTTAATTACAGGCGCAAGCACAGGTATTGGCGCTGCAACTGCCAAATTATTTCAATCAAAAGGCTGGAACGTAATTGCTACCATGAGAAATACGCAAAATGGGGCAGAACTGGCTTCATTAAACAATGTACTGGTAACCCAACTCGATGTGCTGGATCTGGCTTCGATTGAAAGGGCAGTAAATGAAGGTATCCGGAAATTTGGAAAAATTGATGTGTTGCTCAACAATGCCGGTTATGGGGCTTACGGCACTTTAGAATCTTATCCGAGGGAAAACATCATCCGCCAGTTTAACACCAACGTAATCGGACTGTTAGATGTGACCAAAGCACTGCTGCCACATTTCCGCACTAATAAAAATGGAACCATCATCAATATTTCATCTATCGGTGGCAAAATGACTTTCCCTTTGGGCAGTTTGTACCATGGAACCAAATTCGCTGTAGAAGGTATTTCCGAATCGCTTAGTTTTGAGGTGGAACAATTTGGCGGCAAAGTAAAAATCGTAGAACCAGGTGCTATTGCTACTGATTTTGCAGGCCGCTCTTTCGATTTTAGCAATAATGAAAGCCATACCGAATACCAGGCCATGGTTTGTAAGGTGATGACTGCTCTGCCTGCCTTATTCGAACATGCATCGCCTGCCAGCGTGGTTGCTGAAGTAATTTATGAGGCGGCTACTGATGGTACCGATCGATTAAGGTATGCAGCAGGAGAGGACGCCAAGGTGATCATTTCGAACCGCGAACAAGCCGATGACCAAACATTTATAGGTGCAATGAAAGCACAGTTTGGACTTTAATTTTTATTTCTTCCCAATAATTTCCATAGCGGAGAATACCATCACGATCATGTTATTCTCCGCTATTTCCCCAAAAAAACACCATATTTACCATTACGATTAAGCATTATGAGTTTATTTATCCATTTGCAGACTGTTTCGGACGTATTTAAGTTTTTTCAGCTGGATCAAACCATTCATCATCCGCTCATTGCTGTAGTAGATTTTAGCAAAGTAAACGAACAGATCAATGGTGAAACGAGGATCTCGGCAGATTTTTATACCCTGATTTTCAAAAATTACAACAGGAACAACATCAAATATGGACGCAAACTCATCGATTTTCAGGATGGAAGTTTAATCTGTATGGCACCTTCGCAAATCCTCGAACTGGACAATGACGTGGAAGAATCGCCCCAAATGATGGGATGGGGCCTATTTTTCCATCCGGATCTGATCAGGGCAACTTCATTGAACGAGAAGATGAATGATTACAGTTTCTTTTCTTATGAAATGTCTGAATCGCTCCATCTTTCAGAAAAGGAAAAACAGATCCTATATGAAACCATAACAAAAATTGATACCGAACTACAGGAGAATATCGACGCGCACAGTCAGGCAATTATTGTTTCTACCATCGAACTGCTTTTAAATTATTGCTCACGCTTTTACGGCAGGCAGTTTATTACCCGTAAAAACTCCAATAACTCGGTGGTGGTGCAGATAGAAAAAATACTAAGCGGATATTTTAAAAATAACCAGTTTACAGAACAGGGCTTGCCCTCGGTAAAATTCCTGGCAGAACAGGTGCACTTATCGCCAAGTTATTTAAGCGATCTGCTTAAAAAAGAAACAGGAAAAAACACACAGGATCATATCCACTTTTATTTGATTGAAGAAGCTAAAAATATGCTTTTAAACAGTGATGGTTCAATAGCAGAAATAGCCTACAGATTGGGCTTTGAATATCCCCAATATTTCAACAAACTCTTCAAACAGAAAACCGGAAAAACCCCGGTAGAATTTAGGAGCATGAATTAAACGCTCTTGATAAGGATTTAATTTAGTTAAAATTGCAATGACCTGAGAATTCTAGCACAATAGATCTCTTCCCAAATCTTCGGGATCGAGATGACGCTAGGATAGAGAAAAACAAGCATAAAAATCTGCGGCATCCGCGTAATCTGCGGGAAACAAAAAATATAAATATGCTTTCCCTAGATAGATCTCTTCCCGAATCTTCGGGATCGAGATGACGCCTGGAGGGGAGCGTAAACCTACAAATCTGCGCCATCTCCGTAATCTGCGGGAAACAAAAAGATATACTTTCCTAGGTAGATCTCTTCCCCAATCTTCGGGATCGAGATGACGCCTGGAGGGGAGCGTAAACTTACAAATCTGCTGTATCCGCGTAATCTGCAGGAAACAAAAAATATAAATATGCTTTCCCTAGCTAACACCCTCCGCTACAGCCGGGATTGCGCCATGCACACCTGCAACATGCTCATCATAAAGACTGATAAAAGCTTTTAAAGCAGGCGAGGGTGGCACGTCTTTCCGGTAAACTAAAAGTGTTCTCATCATACCCAGTTCTTTTGGGATAGGGAAAGTTTTAATCTTCCTGTTAGTATAAAATGAAGTAATAATTTCTTTTGGTAAAAAACTAAAACCAATCCCCGATTCGATAAAGTTTACAACCCCTTCAATTGAGTTCATTACCGTTTTATGGTACTGGGAAATATTTTTACTCACTAACCACGATTCGAGTCTTGCCCTAAAAACGCAGCCCTGATCAAAAACAATCGCCTTTAACGGATTACGTTTTAACAGATCATCCAGGTTTTTACAGTCAGCTGGTACTACAGCCACAATTTCTTCATCTTTTACCTTAATCTGCTCCAGTTCAGGGATATCCAGAGGGGCGGGTACAAATGCCGCATCCAACCTGTAATTCATTACATCGCTGATCAGTGCCGAACGCATGGCCGATTTAAATTCGAGATCAACATAAGGGAATTTATGCGCCAGTTCGTTAATCAGGTCAGGACCTTTAATCGTCATCATCGTTTCCAATGCACCTATTTTGATCTGCCCCTTAACTACTTCACTTTTTCCAACGGCCCGTTTCGCCTCATCTATTAAGTGGTTTAACTGTTTGCTATAACGGATCAGGGTTTCGCCGGCAGCAGTAAGTTCTACTTTACGGTTACTTCGCGTAAATAATGCTGCGCCAAATTCCTCTTCCAGATTTTTGATCCTCGCAGTAACATTAGACTGTACGGTAAACATCGTTTCTGCAGCCCTTGTAAAACTGCCATGGTGGGCTACTGCCTCGAATAAATTAAGATCGTTGGTATTCATAAATCGTATTTTATGATAATTATAATCGATATAAATCATTTTGAACGATCAAATGTAGCATCTACTTTTGATAAAAAAAAGGAAAATGAAAAAATTAACATTTGCCGCTTTGCTGATAGTGAGCGGTTTATTCACAAATTCAAACATCATGGCACAGTTAAAAAACAACACTAAAACCCAGGCAGATAATGCCCAGTCTATCCATTACCGCAAAATAACTGCTAATGGTCAAAGTATCTTTTACCGTGAAGCAGGTCCGGCAGGGGCGCCAACGATATTATTGTTGCATGGTTATCCAACCTCATCACACATGTTCCGTGAGCTGATTCCGATTTTAATGGAAAAATACCATGTTATTGCACCAGACTTGCCGGGATTTGGTTATTCGGACGCACCAGACAGGACCAAATTTGCCTACACTTTTGATAATCTGGCAAAAACCATGCAATCGTTTATAGATGGTTTAGCACTTAAAAGGTTTGCAATTTATGTTTTCGACTATGGCGCGCCAACGGGTTTCCGCTTAGCGCTTGCCAATCCGGAGAAAATTACCGGTATTATCACCCAGAATGGTAATGCTTATGTAGAAGGTTTAAGTTCGGGCTGGAATCCGATCCAAAAATACTGGGAGAACGATACACAGGAAAACAGGAATGCATTGAAAGACATTTTTACCGCGGAAGGAACAAAGTTTCAATATTTTACAGGCGTTACCGATACCACATTAATTGCGCCCGAATCTTATACATTAGATCAATATTTTTTAGACCGTCCGGAATCTACGGAGATACAACTGGACCTTTTAAAAGATTATAAAACCAATGTGGCGTTATATCCGAAATTCCAGGAGTATTTCAGAACCCGCAAACCTAAGTTACTTGCAGTGTGGGGAAATAAAGATCCTTTCTTCCTGCCTCCGGGTGCCGAAGCTTACAAAAGGGACATTCCAGATGCTAAGGTGATACTTTATAACACAGGCCACTTTGCATTAGAAACCCATGCGAAAGAAATTGGCAGCGAAATTTTAAAATTTATGACAAGCCTGCCTAAATAAATAAGGTCGAAAGTTGGAATAAAAGTGCCTGGATTAACCCCAGGTACTTTTTTGTTCTTGGCCACATATCGGTTTGTTAAAGTATTCTAATATTTCAAATTTAATTTAGACTGGTCTGTCTAAACCTGTATTTTCGCCATGTGAAAGAAAACAACCTCAGGCAACGGCTTTTGGATACAGCCGGGCGCTTATTTTACGAACAGGGTTACAAGCAAACCGGAATTAACCAGATTATAGAAGAGGCAGCTATAGCCCGGGGCTCATTTTATTATCATTTCAGTTCTAAAGCCGAACTGCTGGCCGCTTACCTCGATCGTTTTGTAAACGATTGGTTTGTAGGAGCCGATGCTTATCTGGCCAAAATTACCGATCCAAAAGCACGTATTACCGGATTGATCGATTATCGGATAACCAATCAAAAAAAGAGAGGCTTAAGCGGCTGCGCCCTGTTAAAAGCTAATGCAGGCCTCGAAGCAGGAGATGATGAGTTGCGCCAACACATCAGAATACTTAAACAGAAAATGCACGATTATGTTGCCAAAGTTGTGGCCGCATCTGGTCACCGGCAGATCCTTTCTAACGAGGCCCTAACTGATATGGTGGTGCTACTAAGTGATGGCGGATTGGTAGGTACAGCCATTTACCACAACACAAATGATCTTGAAAAAGCAAATCTTCTTATCAGTCAATTAATATGAGCAAAACAGTTTCGCCATGGCTGGCGCTTTTAATCGTATTAACCGCTCCATTGTTATCGGTTATCGATGTATTTATTATCAATGTGGCCATACCTTCGATAAAAACCGGTGTACATGCCAGCGATGCACAGATACAACTGGTAATTGCAGGCTATCTTTTGGGGTATGCCTCATTTTTAATTACCGGTGGCAGGATGGGAGATCATTACGGGAGGAAATCCATTTTCTTTTGGGGCATGGTGGGTTTTACCATATTCTCCTGTTTATGTGGCATTTCCCAAACGGCTACCCAACTAAATATTGTACGTTTTTTACAGGGCATTAGTGCCGCATTTATGGTTCCACAGGCCATTGCTTTTATACAGGTGTTATTTACCGACCCATCTGAGCGATCGAAAGCGATAGGCTGGTTTGGTATTTCGTTGGGATTGGCCTCCATCATCGGGCAGGTTTTGGGCGGTTACTTTTCCGGAGGACATTTCTTTGTAGCAGGCTGGAGGTTAATTTTTCTTGTTAATTTACCCATTGGCCTGGTATCATTATGGGCAGCACACCGGTATCTCCCCGAAACGGTAAGGCACCAAAAAACAAAAATGGATATTACAGGTGTAGCCATATTAACACTGGCCTTGTTCAGCCTCATTTATCCGCTTATCCAGGGGCGCGAATCGGGTTGGCCGTGGTGGAGTTTTGCCCTGCTGGCATTATCGGCCTTAATATTTGCTTTCTTTTTCTTCAATCAGCGTAAAAAGAAAGCGATGGGTAAAAGCCCTTTAATTGATGAAGCGCTATTTGGTTTCCGTGATTTTAATATCGGTTTATTGGCTGTACTGTTCCATTTTATGATGCATACCTGCTACCTGTTAATGAGTGCAGTTTTTCTACAGAACGGGCTTGGTTTAAGTCCATTGGTTTCGGGTTTATATTTTGTTGCACCGGGTTTATTGTTCACCTTCACTTCAATTGCGGCTGCCAAACTGGTACCCAAATACGGCACACCGGTAATGCAGATCGGGATTGCTATTATTGTTTTAACCTTTGGTCTGCAGATTTTCTATTTTAAAAGCGGCATAGGGGGTATCACTTTATTTGTACTTCAGGCACTTTATGGTTTAGGGAACGGTTTGGTTTTACCTTCTTTACTTAATGTTACACTACGGAAAATGCCAGCCGAATTTGCGGGAGCTGCTGCCGGTATTTATTCAACGGTACAACAAACGGCATCGGCTTTGGGTATCTGTATTATCGGTGGATTGTTTTACTATATTACAGAACATACCAAAAGTACACAACTTGCTTTTCATTACGGTTTGGCCGCCGATATTGGCTGTTTGGTATTGGTTAGTATACTTTTAAAATGCCTACCCAAGAAAGTAAAATCTTAAGGCAAAAGAACCCAATACCACGCTTAAAAGGATAATATTTAAAACAGTAGCCGACCGGTTGTTGTCTGCACTGCCCGGTTCTTCGAGCTCACTGATAATTACATTAGTTCCTTTTGTGGCACCATCAACAATGCAGGTACCTTTGTAAGGCGTAGTATAGGATATGGATACCTGCTGGGGCAGATTTCCGATCACATAATCAACCGATAAAGAATAGTGCCTGCACAAATCATCATCTGTAAACTTATAATCAGTGTATACACGGGTTCCGCCGTTATACTGTATCACACATCCGGCAGGATAATCGTTGGATGCATAGGAAGACTTAACGTTTAAAAACATTAAACTAATAACCAGGGTAAAAACAAACAAACGCATAAGCAACACAATCTAGGGAGTTATTGATATCAAAATTAAGCCTATGCGTGCACACGGATGGGGGGTAAACTGATCTAATTAGGGGGCAAAATGTATATCCGCTCAAAAGATAATTGATATAAACCCATCAGTTTTATTAAAACATAAAAGTATGTTTAAAGCAAAAAAGTCTATAATATTGTAAGCAACATTACACCATCAAATCCAAAACCATTATACCTGTTTAAACAATGAAAACCTACTTCATCTGCCTGTTTGCGTTATTACCTTTCATCAGTTTCTCGCAATCGACCAATAAAAACGAAATCCCTTTCGAACTTTTACCTTCAGGGCACATTCTGGTTAAGGCCAGGGTAGATCAGGTGCAGGGGAGCTTCATTTTTGATACCGGCGCGGGCTTAACTGTTTTTACTAGAAAGTTTTTCGATCAGCTTAAACATACCAAAAAAGAAGATGGCGGTTATACTGCTTTCAGGGCTACTGGAGAACGTATTGATATAGACCTTTATCACGTTCCGGATTTCGAAATGGGCAATTTTAAAAAGGCTGAAGAAGAAATCAGTTATGTGGATGCAGATTTTGGCGGTGTAGATGGGATTATATCCTTAAAGTTTTTGGAAGCAAAACCTTTTACCATCGATTTTGAGAAAAAAGTACTGCGGATCGAATCACCTGCTTCGTTGGCCACAATCAAAAAAACCGCTAAAAAACTTCCCATTCAATTGGAACAGTCGCGAGGAAAATCATTAACCATTTTTTCTTATTTCAAAATTAACGATAAACTGAATTTACAGATTTCGCTCGATGCAGGTGCCGGAAAAGATGTTTACAGGCTTAACCCTAAATACCTTAAAGCGCTAGATGTAGATGTTACAGACAGCACCAAAGTGAAAAAAGTACAGAGAAAGAGTGAAATCGATGAAAAGTTTGTTTCGAATATTTATGCCACACGTTTAAACAGCATTGCCGCTCAAAATGAAGCCAGTATAACTACCAAAGATTTTCCGGTACAATTTGTAGATGGTTTAATTTACGATGGTATTATGTGGATCAACTGGCTGGGAAAAAGGATAACTTTCGATCTTCAGGATGAAATGTTGCTGATAGAACGTTAAATATTAGACAAAATACCTTCTGAACCGCGACCTTTAAACAAAGTGAAATCGGTCTTTTAAACAAAGTAGCGAAAAAATATTCGATCGATATTTGTTGTATCAAATCATTAATCAGATGACAACAGATTCGAATAACGAAAAATTGGTACTGGTAACCGGAGGTTCTGGTTTTATCGCAGTACATTGCATATTACAATTATTAAATGCAGGTTATAGGGTGAGAACCACCCTCAGATCGCTTGGCCGCGAAGCCGAAGTAAGGGCCATGTTGCGCGAAGGCGGTGTTGAGGCCGGCGACCGCTTATCGTTTATAGCAGCAGAACTAGGCTCCGATACCAATTGGAGCGAAGCAGTAAGTGGCTGTACGTATATTTTACACGTGGCTTCGCCAACCCCGATAAACGTTTATAAACATGAGGATGAAATGATCATCCCTGCCCGCGAAGGCGTACTCCACGTATTACGTGCCGCACGCGATGCCGGCGTTAAACGTGTAGTGCTTACCTCGGCAGTTGGTGCAATTGTTTATGGCCACAAACCACAAACAAAGCCCTTTACCGAAGAAGACTGGACAGATACCACTGGTAATGTTCCTGCCTATCAAAAATCGAAAACACTGGCCGAACGGGCAGCATGGAACTTTATCGAAAAGGAAGGCGCAGGGTTAGAACTTTCAGTAATCAATCCAGTTGGCGTTTTGGGTCCCGTGTTAAGTGCAGATTATTCGCACTCCATCCACTTTCTGCAGAACATATTAGAAGGCAAAATGGCCGGAAGTCCGAAAGTAAACTCGTCTTATGTTGATGTACGCGATGTTGCCGATCTTCATTTAAGGGCTATGACAGATCCCGCTGCTAACGGACAGCGTTTTATTGCCACCGCAGGCGAAAGTATCTGGATGGTAGAAGTGGCCAAAATACTTAAAAAGCATGTAGGCACATTGGGAGAAAAAATAAGTACCAAAGAGTTACCCAATACTTTGGTAAGGGTTGCCGCTTTAACAAATCCAACAGCAAAAGCCGTTATCCCGTTTCTTGGTCTTGTGATGAACACCACTAATGAAAAAGCGGTAAATTTATTAGGCTGGAAGCCACGTACAACCGAAGAAGCAATTGTAGCTACTGCCGAAAGCCTGATCCGTTTAAAAATTGTGAAGTAATTTTATTAAATTAAGGTCAGTTAGCCATTATTTGGTCATGGTGCGGGGCAAGCATTAAAAAAATCGTTATGAAAGTTATCCTTACAGGTGCAACCGGCTTTTTAGGTCAGGAGGTTTTAAAACAGCTACTTGCCGATGCAACAGTCACCGAAGTGGTATCGCTGGTTCGGAGAAGCGCAGGTTTTAACCATCCCAAATTAAAAGAACTGGTCCTGAAAGATTTTTTAAACTATAGTGATGTTGCCCGGCACCTTAAAGCCGATGCCTGTATCTGGTGTTTGGGTGTGCCGCAATCGGCAGTTAGCGAAACGGAATACATTAAAATCACCTACGATTATGCTTTATACGCCGCAAAGGAATTATTAGACTTAAATCCGCAACTGCGTTTCTGTTTTGTAAGTGGAGCCTCGGCCAGTCAGGAAGAGAAAGGAATTTCGTTACAGGGCAGGATCAAGGGGCGTACCGAAAAGGCTTTGGCTTTGCTGGGCAATACTGTTTATCTGTTCAGGCCGGCGTTTATCAAACCGTCTGAGCCTCATTACAAACGACCGCTTATACCAACCATTGCCAGGTACATCACCAATATACTCGATCTGTTTTCGGAAAAATTCAGTATAGATGTGGCTACTTTGGCCAACTGCCTGATCTGTATAGCTAAAAACGGCACGGACAAACAATTACTGAACAATATCGACATCCGTCATTATCAGGATAAATTTCATTAATTTCAACCATATGGAAGCATTAACCGCTACCAACGTACCGGAAATATTTATATCCTGCAAAAAAGAAGCGCATTATAGCCGCGAACTGATCCTCCCAAATCCTGCTTTGGTAAGGGTAATATCCGGTGAGGTGAAAATAGCTGCTGCCGACCAAAATTATAGTTTCTATGCAGGCGATACCATTCTTTTCCCCCGCAATCAGCTGGGCAGGATGAGTAAATTACCGCTAAACGGCGAACCCTGCATTGCGGTATCAATTGTATTCAGAAAAGAGATATTACACCAGTTTTATACGGCAAATCCGGTTGAAGTGCCTGTATCTCCAACCACCGGTTTAATAGAGTTTGACGATCATCCGCTACTCGAAAGCCTTTTTAGCTCTTTAACACCTTACTTTAAACTAGCCGATGCTTTACCGCCCGATCTTGCTACCTTCAAAATTGAAGAAGCCATAAGGATACTGCGTGCTATTGATAATAATGCAGATCAGTTGTTGGGTCAGCTTGAAGAACCCGGTAAAATAGACCTGATGGATTTTATGGAGAAAAATTTCATGTTTAACCTGCCCGCAGCAAGATTTGGTTACCTAACGGGCAGAAGCCTCACCACATTTAAACGCGACTTTAAAAAAGCATTTAACAGCACACCCGAAAAGTGGCTTACCCATAAACGCCTGCAACTGGCGCACTACCTGATATCCGAAAAAAAGAAAAAACCATCAGACGTTTATTTCGATGTGGGTTTCGAAAATCTGTCGCATTTTTCTTTTGCTTTTAAAAAGCAGTTCGGCTACAATCCTACTGCAGCATTGGCTTAAAATAATTGCCGATTGATCTCCATCATATAGATTTTTAGTAAGTTTATTGGCGATGGACAGATTAAGAAAGCACATTGAAGAAATTGTTGAACTTACCGACGCTGAATACGAACGCATTAAAAGTTTTTTCACCTTACGCAGGATAAAAAAGAACCAATACCTGTTGCAGGAAGGGGATCAGGCCAGGTACGAGTTTCTGGTATTATCGGGTATTTTCAGGATGTTCTACCTCAACGAAGAAGGGAAGGAGTACATTATACAATTTGCCGGTCCAAACTGGTGGATGACCGATTACCAGGCTTACTTTTATCAGAAAAACACCACCCTCCATATTCTTTGTATGGCAGATGCCGAAGTATTGTGCACCACCCTTGAAGGCAGGGAAACCTTAGCGGCCGAACTCCATAAAATGGAACATTTTTTCCGCGTTAAACTTACCAATGGTTATGTTGCGCAGCAGCGCAGGATTATTTCATTGCTTTCGGGTACGCCACAACAACGTTACGAGGAATTTGGGCAATTGTATCCGCACCTGATGCAAAAAATACCAAAGAAATATATAGCCGAATACCTCGGTGTAAGCCGCGAAACCTTAAGCCGCCTTTATTCAGGCTAAACCAGTAAGAGTGTGATCCCGGTCACACTTTTTTTGTGCGTTGGCTCCTCCTTTTGATATAGCCCCCTGGTGCAACTTTGTGATGTAAATAAAACAACAATCAACAGATTTTAAACATCACAAAAATTAAGGTTATGAAAAAGCAAGTTTTAATCATCGTTTCCAATGCAAATGTTATCGGTAGCCATAATAGAAGAACAGGTACCTTTTTACCTGAGGTTGCACATCCTTATGCCGAATTCGAAAAAGCAGGTTACCAGATCGATTTTGCCAGTTTATCAGGCGATACCCCATACCTGGATGCCCTGAATCTGGCCGATGATCCCGACAATCTTAAATTTTTAACCGGTAAAGGCTGGGCAGATATGCAAAAGGCTGCTAAGCTGGAAATGATAAACGTAGGCACTTACGATGCCATATTTATACCCGGGGGATTGGCTCCAATGGTTGATATGCCCGAAGCCCCTTTGTTAAAACAGGTAATTGCCGCAGCTTACGAACGCAATGCCGTAGTTGGCGCCGTTTGTCATGGTCCGGTTTCATTGCTCAATGTAAAATTAAACGATGGTTCTTATCTGGTAAATGGTAAAAATATCGCTTCCTTTACCACAGAAGAAGAAGACAATTATGCCAGGGCAGATGTTCCTTTCGATCTCCAAACGGCCTTAACCACTCAGGGTGCAATTTTCCATGCCGCAGCCCCATGGTCGGCCAATAGCATTGTTGATGGCAACATCGTTACCGGACAAAATCCCGCATCAGCAAAAGGGGTAGGTGAAAAGATTGTAGCCTTGTTAGAAAGCACAAACGCTTAATTATTGACATACATCATTCATTAATTCAATCATTTATTCATTCATTAATTCAATCATTTACCCATTCTTTAATTCAATTATTTATTCATTCATTCTTTAATCCAATCAATAAAAATGAAAAAGCAAAGCATACATGTATTCGCCAAATGGCAGGTAGCAGTAGGAGAACTCGATAAGGTATTGGCCTATTTACCCCAACTTGCCGAAAAAAGCAGGGCCGAAGCAGGCAATTTATATTACAAAGTTTATCAGGATAATGCTGATCCGGACATGCTGTTACTTAACGAGGCTTATCGCGACGAAGAAGCGTTAAATGCACACCGTAACAGCGCACACTATCAGGAAATTGTTGTAACTAAAGTTCTTCCTTTGCTAAAAGGGCGGGAGGTAAGCTTAACACACGAATTATAAGAAAATAATTCTAGCAAAAACACATTATTAAAAGGTGATCAGGTATCTATCCGGTCATCTTTTTTTGTTTTATGCCAACTTGTAACGTAATTTTAACTTAAGTGAAAATTTCACAGTACATTAATCCCGAACTTTAACCTGTTTTATCGTTTTTGGAACAATGCGATATAAATTTTGATCATTACCGATATCCCACCATGGACAACAAAAACGAAATATTAACCCGACACCTTAAAAATTTTGCCTCTTTAACCGATCAGGATATTACAGAAAGCCTGCCTTTATGGAAACCCCGGAAAATTGCGAAAGGCGATTACTTTAATATGCAGAGCATGGTATGTAACGATCTTGGTTTGGTGGTAAAAGGGATATTCCGCATTTTTTACCGCGATCCGGAAGGTGGTGAGGAAAAAAACCTGTTCTTTTTTTCGGAAAACCAGTTTGTAGTTTCTTTCAGGAGTTTTATTTCCCGAAATCCCTGCTGGTATTTTATCGAAGCCATGGAAGATTCGGAGATCATCTTTATTTCCTACCGCGATTTAAATGCTTTATACGAAAGAAACCTGAACTGGGGAAAGTTTGGCAGGTTACTGGCCGAAACCTTTTTTGCTTATGCACAATCGCGTACCGAAGAGTTTATTTTCTTCTCGCACGAGCAAAGATTCCTCAGGTTACTGGAAGAGCATCCCAATATTGTTGAGCGTATTCCGGCTTATCATATCTCTTCATTTCTGGGCATCACCAATCCATCATTAAGCCGTATCAGAAAGCGTATCAACAGATAAACCGTTAATTTCTCAGGTTTTAACTTAGGTGAAAAAAACATCGGTTCTTTAAGCAGAATTTTGGATTATAAAATTCAACATCATGAAAAGAACAGCGAAAGCTTTTTGGCATGGCGACCTTAAGTCGGGCGCTGGCCACCTAAGTACCCAGAGCGGTGTACTTAACGAAACACAATATTCCTTTAACACCCGTTTTGCAGATGGCATCGGATCAAACCCCGAAGAATTGCTGGCCGCAGCACATGCAGGCTGTTTTACTATGGCTATTGCTTATGCTTTATCGCAACAGGGTTTTACACCCGGCGAATTAAATACCAATGCCGTAGTAACATTGGATATGGCAAAGGGAGGCATCAGCCAGATCAACCTCGAACTTCAGGCTACGGCAATAGAAGGCGTATCAGCCGAAGAATTCGAAAAACAGGCTTTCCTGGCAAAAGAAAATTGCATAATTTCTAAAGCACTGGCAGGTATCCAGATCGAACTGACTGTTAACTATCATTAGTAAATTATTTGCTTTTGTAATTAAACGTCGATCATAAAGGCGAAAAAGGCCATCATTGTAATGATGGCCTTTTTATTGATTTAACTGTTTTAATAATCATTATTTTTATACCATATGAGACATTTAAGGATCATATAAGCTTACATGTTCTTATATTCCTTAAATGATGGGGCTTTGCAAGTAGAATGTGTAATTGAAAGAACATTTAGCAAGAGTTTAGATGTTCTCAAGTAGCCAAGGTGGTAAATCAAATAGCTAACGCTTTATTTTTTCTGACCACCTAAGCCAGCTTAGTTCACCTGAGTTTTGCCAGGCTCACACTACAACCCCTAATACCTTAAACATTAACCGTTGCGGTTTTAATTGTTTTCGATAACCTGAAAGCGGTAAGCAAAAAATAAAAAGCACCAAAAGCAGAATAACCGGCCAATGTGGTAATGCCCTGGTTCGGCTGATGCGCCATGGCAATAAAAGCACCACCTGCCAGCATTGATTGTGCTCCGCTGATGATCATTGGCCATTGTCCGCCCAATTGTTTCCGGCGGCGTAAACCTAAAATAAGCTGGATTAAACCTGTTAATATCGCCCATACCCCAAATACAATTAATGCTTCGGGTATACCTTTCTGCAGGGTAAGTGTTACTCCTAAGGTAGTGGCAATACTGATTACTGCATTAACATATTGCGGCGTTTTATCGGTAGCAGGATTTGCCTGGATATCGAAATAGGTAGCAAGCGCATCCCACGCAGGGTAAATAATAAATAGCACCGTTGCAATGCCTGTATTGCTTTTCGCCAGGACAGCTACCAGCACTACCCAGATAATGGAAAAACCGGCACGTGTAAAATATAGTTTCTGTAATAACCGGGCTGTTTGTAATGCTCCACCCTGAGGGCTCAAAGCAGATTGATTTGTTGATGTCATGATTATATTCTTTTTAATGTGTGGATCAAAGTTCAGGTTTACAGGCTTAGCGGTTTTTCACTTAAGTTAAATTTCTTAGTTGTTTATAAAAATCTCCGTGATAATCTTTGTTTCCGTGACTGATATGGCGTAACATATTTTTAAACTCCGTACCATCATTTGGAGCGCAGTTGCAGTGCCGGTCGGTTCCGGTATTCCCGCTTTCCTTCCTGCC
>NZ_DJDT01000122.1 GCF_002432345.1 Pedobacter sp. UBA5917 | reverse complement strand
ATCCGTGCATCCGTGGCAAAAATTAATTGTTATCGGAAATTCCTTTCCTCGTGGTTGTCATCCTGAGCTTGTCGAAGGATTTTTTCAGCTGCGTTATTCCTCCATATTCTGACCATTAAGGAATTAAGAACATTAAGGCTTGACATTATTTATTAATCATTGGCTCATTGGTAACTGCAAACGACCAACTGAAAACTGTTTACCGGTTCACTGCCCATTGGTTCATCAGTAACTGCAAATTGCCCTTCTTTGCGATTTGTCATCCTGAGCGGAGTCGAAGGATCTTTTACACCAGGGTATTTTCTATCGTCTGACAATTAAGAAATTAAGAACATTAAGGCTTTTATAAATCGAAATAGATTATTGGGTATTGAAAATTGATTATTGGTTATTGTGCCTTCCGTGCATCCGTAGTATAAAAACCAAAACCTCTTTAAACAAAAAAAGTCCCGCTTTATGCGAGACTTTGATTGTAAATATTTGATAAAGACTATCCTTCCTGGTGTAACCAAGCTTTTTTAGCCAATAATTCTTCTTCTGTTTCGCGGATATCTTCGTCATCCACACAACAATCAACAGGGCAAACCGCTGCACATTGAGGCTCATCATGAAAACCTTTACATTCAGTACACTTATCGGATACAATGTAATATACTTCATCAGAAACCGCTTCCTGAGACGCGTCAGCTTCGATTTGTTGATTACCAAAATCAATGATACCTTCTAAATTGGTACCATCAGAAAAACGCCATGCAGTACCGGCATCGTAAATTGCGTTATTTGGACATTCCGGTTCGCAAGCCCCACAATTTATACACTCATCTGTTATTTTAATTGCCATGTTTTCGTCTAATTCTTTTGCTTAGTTTACCTTTGCACCGCAAATATAAGATATAATCAATTAATAATAATTCTAAATATGTCAGCATTAACTCACGAAAAAGCCATAAACGCATTCGTTCAACTTGGTAAAAAGCTTACAAACCCCACTGACATACTGGGAAATGCAATTTATAGTGCCGAAAGTGCCAATGCGTGGTTTACACAGGAAAATATAAAAAAATCTATTTTATCATTTTCGGAGATGCTAAATGCTACTGATTTGGCTTTATGGTTCGAATCTGTGAAGATAAGTACCTCCCCTAAAAAGGTTGGTTTAATCTTAGCCGGCAACATTCCGTTGGTGGGTTTGCACGATGTTTTATCCGTTTTAGCTACCGGAAATATCGCATTGATCAAACTTTCGTCGGCTGATGATAAACTAATTAAAGCTGTATTGGCCGAACTGGTTAAAATAGAGCCTGCTTTTGAAGCTAAAATTGAATATGTAGAGCGTTTAAAAGATTTTGACGCCGTTATTGCCACTGGCAGTAACAATTCATCGCGTTATTTTGATTATTATTTTGGCAAAGTGCCCAATATTATCCGCAAAAACAGAAACAGCGTGGCCGTTTTGGATGGTTCGGAAAGTTTTGAGGATATACAGCATTTAGGTGCCGATATTTTTGATTATTTCGGTCTGGGCTGCAGGAATGTATCTAAAATTTATTTCCCGAAAGGTTACGATATCGCCAATTTATATGAGGGTATTGAAAGCTTTCAACCCATTATCAACCATTTTAAATACAACAACAATTACGATTATAATAAATCTATATACCTGGTTAATGCAGCCAAACACTATGATAATGGCTTTTTGCTGTTAAAAGAAGATGAAAGTTTAACCTCACCCCTGGCTGTTCTTTTTTACGAAGAATACGAAAATCTGAAAGTGGTTGAAGATAAATTAAAGGAACAATCAGACAATATCCAATGCATCATTACCAAATCTCCGCTAGGCGATAATACTTTTGATTTTGGCCAAAGTCAGCATCCTAAGTTATGGGATTATGCTGATAATGTGAATACTATTGAATTTTTGAACGGACTGAATTAACGGAACAAATTGAATTACAGTTTTTTATTTGGATATTCGCTAAATGCCCTTTAAGCAATGCGTTATCTCCATTTAATTTTAATTCTCTTTCTTGTTCTATTTTGTTTTCGCGCAGAGGCCCAATGTAATGGTACACTGGGCGATCCGATTAAAAATGAAACTTTCGGTTCCGGCAGCAGTACCTTCGGAGCGCCTCTACCCGGTGGTATTACCAACTACATTTATACCAACAGATCTACCACCGATGGCGAATACACTATTACCAAAACTACGGCTGGCCTAAATCCGGGCTGGCTTCAAAACATTGTAAACCACACACCAAACGATCCTAACGGCTACATGATGGTGGTTAATGCCTCAGGTGATCTCGGAGTATTTTATCAGACTATTGTTACCGATCTTTGCCCCAATACCACCTACGAATTTTCTGCATGGATTATCAATATTTTAAGAGATCGCGGCATCCGGCCCAATGTTAAATTTTCGATACAAAATAATGGGGTAGACATACTTCCAGTGCCATTTTCAACCAATGACATCCCTGAAAACACGGGTTGGATCAGATACGCCACAACATTTGTTACACCAACTAATTTAGGAATCATCACCTTAAAAATGACCAACCAAAATCCTGGAGGAAATGGGAACGATTTAGCATTGGATGATATTACGTTTAGTGCCTGCGGACCAACATTAATACCATCGATAACAGGAAATGCTTCAACATCGGCTCAATTGTGTGAAGGTAATAGTGCTACATTCAATTTCAAAACCGATGTTACACCAGGTGTTTACTCAAACCCAAGGTACCAATGGCAGGTAAATACGGGCAGTGGCTTTACAGATGTGCCCAATGAGCAAACCACAGAAATTACCGTCCCATTTGTAAACGCAGTTAAAGGTGTTTATCAATACCGTTTACTGGTTGGCGATGGCAATAACATCAATTCGCCAAACTGCAGGATTGCCGGATCGCCATTAACGGTTAATGTTAATCCATTTCCAATTGCTGTAGCTGGAAATCCTACTCCGGTTTGTATTGGCGGCACCATCCGGTTCAATGCATCTGGCGGAACAAGCTACAGCTGGACAGATCCAAATGGCCAAATCTTTTCTTCCGACCAAAACCCCATTATTCCGAACGCCACCAAAGCTATGGAAGGCAATTATACCGTACTGGTTACCACAAATGGATGTACGGCACAACCAAAAACGGTATTTGCCCAGGTATTAGATCCGGTAATTGCCACAACCAATATACAAACAGCAAGCATTTGCGAAGGGCAATCGATTCAACTCGAAGCTGGGGGCGGTACTGCTTATCTTTGGCAACCATCAACAGGCTTATCCGATCCACAAATTTCCAATCCGATAGCTAAACCTACCGAAACAACCACTTATACCGTTCAGGTTTCGAATGGAGGCTGCTCAGCAACAGAACAGATTACCATCAACGTAAATAAAAATGCAGGAGCAGATGCCGGAGCAGATCAAAAAATAGTGACCGGACAAAGCATTACCTTAAGTGGCAAAGCAAGTGGCGATAACGTTACGTATTATTGGATGCCATCCGATTATCTCGATGATGCTACAAAATTAAACCCTGTTGCCACGCCACCAAAGGACATTACTTACACTTTAAATGTGGTATCCAACCTGGGTTGTACCAATAGCAGTGATGATGTTTTTATAAAAGTTTACCCGAAAGTGGTTATCCCAAATACTTTTACACCAAATGGCGACGGTACAAACGATACCTGGAATATCCCTGCGGCTTCGGCCTTTCCCAATCCAATTATAAAAGTCACTAACCGCTACGGTCAGCTGGTTTATCAAAGTACCGGCACTTTTAAACCCTGGGATGGCAAAATGAATGGAAAAGACCTCCCGCCGGCGGTATATTATTACAGTGTTTATTTAAATGAAGACTTTAAAACCTATACCGGCTGGGTAATGCTGATGAGATAAAAAGGGGTTCTTACTTTCGCTTCTCAATTGGAAATGCTATTTTTGAGCACAATGTATATCGTTAAAGTAAAAGGCATAGCCAAAATTCCGGATTACGTACAGTTAAGAGACGACAAGTTTACGCTTTTAGCTTATTTTAGGGTTGATAGGCCTGATAAATCGTTGGAAAAACTGGGGCTTGGCGACAAGCAGGATTACATTATGGAAATGGTTAAAGATTTGCCTTTTGGGCAGATTGCAAAATTGGAAATATAAAATATGGCAGGCAATTCAGTAATTCATTTAAGCAACGTTGATGTTTTTCAACAGAAACATTTAGTCCTCTCAAACGTAAATTTACACATCGGAAAAGACGATTTTGTGTTCCTGATCGGTCAAACAGGTTCGGGTAAGAGTAGTTTGCTTAAAATATTATATGGCGATCTTCATATCGGTAACGGTGAGGGCAATATTGCCGGTTTCGACCTTAAAAACCTAAAAGAAAGTCAGGTGCCGTTTTTGCGCCGTAAATTGGGTGTAGTATTCCAGGATTTCCAGTTGCTTACCGATCGTACCATCGAGAAAAACCTCGAATTCGTATTAAAAGCAACAGGCTGGAAGGATGAAAAACTGATTAATGAGCGCATTAAAGATGTTTTGGATAAAGTAGGTTTACGCTCGAAGATCAAAAAAATGCCCCACGAAATTTCGGGCGGTGAGCAACAGCGTATCGTAATTGCCAGGGCTTTGTTAAACGATCCCGAAATTATCCTTGCCGATGAACCTACGGGTAACTTGGATCCTGAAACATCAGAAGAAATTGTAACACTTCTAAAGCAGATCAGCCAGGCCGGAACCGCGGTTTTAATGGCCACGCACGATTATCACATCATCCGTACTTTCCCTTCACGCATTATCAAATGTGAAAACGGAATTGTGCATGAAGATGCCCAAATTGTATAAAAAATTCTGACATCCGTCAGCTAATCAGCCAATCTGTTCAGATAAATCCAAATAAATCTGACAGCTTGGCTGATTTACGTTTATGGCAAAATAGTTGAGATCAACACAAAAAAAATTCAGCCTAGTATTATGTTTAATAAGAAGAAAAATAACGATAAAGAAGAAAATATAATGAATACTGAAAATACATCAGAAAATACTGCTGAGAATGTAGAGAATACTGATGCTTCTACAAATGAAACTGAGCAGGCACCAGAATTAACTGCAGAAGAAAAATTGCAGGCAGAGGTACAACAGCTTAACGACAAATATTTACGTTTATACGCTGAATTTGACAATTACAAACGCCGTACACAAAAAGAACGTGTAGAACTGTTGCAAACAGCCGGCAAAGATGTAATTGTATCACTTTTACCTGTTTTAGATGATTTCGACCGCGCTTTGAAAGCAATGGAAACCGCTGCCGATGTTGCACCTGTTAAAGAAGGTATATTATTGGTAAGCCATAAGTTGAAAAATACTTTGGCACAAAAAGGTTTAAAAGATGTAGAAAGCATCAACCAGCCGTTTAATACCGATTTCCATGAAGCTATTACCAATATCCCTGCCCCTACCGAAGAACTTAAAGGAAAAGTAATCGACGAGGTAGAAAAAGGTTATACTTTAAATGATAATGTGATCCGCTTTGCTAAAGTAGTAGTTGGGCAATAAAGGTAGAAGGTTGGAAAGTTAAAATATTACTCCAAACAAGTAAGCTTTCAAATTGAAAGGTTGTAAAATTGGAACGTTTTAACATTATAACATTCCAACATTAAAAAAAACTGGGTATTTGTTTGAGCCGGAAACATTGAACGTTTCAACATTCAAACATTTCAACATGTTATAAAGAAAATGAGTAAAAGAGATTATTACGACGTATTAGGCGTAAGCAAGAGCGCAGCTGCTGACGAGATAAAGAAAGCTTATCGTAAGATGGCAATTAAATATCACCCGGATAAAAACCCTGGCGATAAGGCTGCCGAAGATAAATTTAAGGAAGCTGCAGAAGCCTACGAGGTATTAAGCAGTGCTGAAAAGAAACAGCGTTATGATCAGTTTGGTCATGCCGGTGTAGGCAGCAGCGCATCAGGTGGTTACGGCGGCGGCAACATGAACATGGACGATATCTTCAGCAATTTCGGGGATATTTTCGGTGGTCACAACCCTTTCGAGAGCTTTTTCGGTGGTGGTGGCGGTGGTCAGCAACGTGGCGGCCGTAGGGTTGCCAAAGGTTCTAACCTACGTATCAAAGTTAAATTAACCCTTGAAGAAATTGCACACGGTGCCGAAAAGAAAATCAAGGTTAATAAACTGATCGTTTGTAAAACCTGCGATGGCTCTGGCGCAAAAGATAAATCATCGGTAAGTACCTGTGGTACCTGCGGTGGCAGTGGCCAGGTACGTAGGGTAACCAATACCATTTTGGGACAGATGCAAACCGCATCTACCTGCCCTACCTGTAACGGAAGCGGACAACAGATTACTTCTAAATGTACAGTTTGCCATGGCGATGGTGTGGTACGTGGCGAAGAAACCATTACCATTAACATTCCTGCCGGTGTAAGCGAAGGTATGCAGTTAAGCATGAGCGGTAAAGGAAATGCCGCACCAAATGGCGGTATCCCTGGCGATTTGATTATTTTGATCGAAGAGGTGCCCCACGAAACATTAAAACGCGAAGGTAACAATGTGGTTTACGATCTACACTTAAGTTTTGTTGATGCAGCTTTAGGCATGAGCATTGAAGTGCCTACCATTGATGGAAAAGCAAAAATTAAAATCGATCCAGGTACCCAGAGCGGAAAATTATTGCGTTTAAAAGGTAAAGGTTTACCAGAGGTAAATTCGTACCACAGGGGTGATGAAATTATCCACATCAACATCTGGACACCAAAAGCTTTAAGCAGCGAAGAACGCAGTGCTTTAGAGAAGTTGCGCGAATCGCCAAACTTTAAGCCTCAGCCAGGTAAAAATGACAAAAGTTTCTTCGAAAGAATGAAAGAATATTTCGAGTAACGAATGATACATAAAATAAAAACCGATGCTTTTGGCATCGGTTTTTTTGTTTTAAAGGATATTCAAAAATTGGATTGTCATTCTGAGGAATAATTTATTGCATAAAAATCAATATTAATGACAGATATGCTAAATGAAATGGCTACTCCAGAGATTCGTCATCTCGAGCGAAGTGCAACGAAGTCGAGAGATCTATCTCGAGGCAGATCTCTCCATTACACTGCGTTTCAGTCGAGATGACGGTTTTTATTGGAGTCTGTCCATGGTAGCTTAGCCTGCATGAGCTTAACGAAATGTCAAAGAACCTTAACCTCATTGAAGTCGTTTCGACTATTTGTCCCAATTTTTCATCGGGGAACTCAGCTGGTCATCCAACCTCTTTTTAAAAGTTAGTCAACAAAATTATTGTAGGCAGACCGCATACTATCCTGTTTCCTAACCAGTTCTTCGATATTATATTCGGTTAACTTGCCCGATGCAGATGCATCGCGCATCATTTTGCGTGCAGCAATTAAATAGTCGTTTAACCTTTCGTTAAAATTTCTGAAATAGCCATCTTTTCCAGGGAATTTGGCTGCATCCGGCGCTGCCATTGCCACCTGTTTATTATACTGATCTTCAAGTGCCTGATAGGCAGTTTTAGCTTTCGCTTCTATAGCTTTATAGTTTTTATTGTCGGCTAATAGTTTGGTAAACTCGGCTACTTTGTTCCTATCGTCTTTTAAAGCGAAAATATACTCTTTTAACGGATGTGTTTTCAAAATTACCCGTTCGGCATCATCGCCGATAATATTCAGTTTTGCCAGTACCACTTCATCATAGGTGTAGTATTTTTTGCCCATGCTATAAATAGAATCTACCAGGGCTTTTCCTTTAACACCTTTGTCATCTTTCCAATCTTCGGCTTTGATATATTCATCCAGCGATTTGTAGGTTGCTTTAATACCATCCAGCACTTTAGTCATAGCGACCACATTCTCTTTGAAAAACTTTTGATCATTGCTGTTTAAAGCATTTGGAGGGGTATCGGGTTTTATCTTGCTATTACTAATGGTACTCATAGAAAAAGGCGTCATTAAGCCCAGAAAAGCAAAACGGTCATTTGGTTTCTGCAGGCCTTTCTCAATTCTTTCTAAATTGCTTTCAAGACTCTTGAGGTAACTATTGTTCTTATCTGTAAAGCTTACCACCACATTATTGTATTCGATAATGGCATTTACATCTTTTTCATCGGCTTCGGCATAGGATGTTTTGTCGTTGCTGTCTTTTTTACCACCATTTTTGCATGCTGTAACCGAAAGTACGAGCGCAAGGGCAGTTAATTTAAAGAGTGTTTTCATAGTTTTTTAATTTGTTTTCATAATCTGATCTCCGATCAGAGCAAATTTTAAACCAAAAAGCTATACTGGATTAAAAGATCCTTCATCCCGTCATCTCAAGCGTAGTGCAACGTAGTCGAGAGATCTATCAAGGCAGATCTCTCCATTCCGCAATGCTCCAATCGAGATGATGCATCTTTGTGCATTAATCAGGGTTACCATTCCAACAGCTGGGTATTAACAATAAAAAATGGAAGAAACCAACGAAGCTTTTAAAAAGAATCCTATCGCCTGGACAATATTTATATGCTATTGTACCGGATGGATTTTGCCTGTTGTAATAGAAATATTTTTCTCCGTTCCGTTAAATCATTTAGATCAGAAGCATAACCGCCATTCTCCTTTTACAGGATTTTTAATCCTTTCGTTTTTGTATTTGCTCATCATGCTAATACTTGGATTTATTTTTAAGAAGAATAACATTTATTTAAAACTGTCGGGATATATCGGTATTTCGTTAATCATTTTTACTGCGGTATATAGCGATTGATAAACCTTTCTGTTTGCAACCTGTTTCCTATACATGAAATGGCATATTGGTTGTTCGGGCTTTTATTACCGCGAATGGAAAGAAGTTTTCTATCCTAAAGGATTGGCACAAAAAGATTGGTTTAAATATTATTGCGAACATTTTAATACGATAGAAATCAATTCTACTTTTTATAAAATGCCTACGCAAAAGTCGTTTGATAAATGGTACGGCGAGAGTCCAGGCGATTTTGTGTTTACCATTAAGGCTCCGCGTTTAATTACCCATTACAAACAGCTTAATGAATGTAAACAGCTGATCAATGATTTTTATGAAGCCATACAATTAGGACTGAAAGAGAAATTGGGCTGCGTGCTGTTTCAGTTTCCACCGAAATTTGATTACAGTAAAGAACGTTTGAGCTTATTGATCGAAAATTTAAACCCAGAATTTAGAAATGTGGTAGAATTCCGCCACCTCAGTTGGTTTGATGAAGAAATTTATAAAAAACTGGCCAAAAACAGCATTATTTTTAGCGGACAGAGTTACCCTTCTGCCCTGCCTGATGATGTTATCCAAAATACTGAAACCATTTATTACCGTTTTCACGGCAAACCTATTTTGTACAAATCTGAGTATGATATTCATGTAATTAAAGCTTTTAAACAACAGATTGAACATACAACGGAAGAGGTTTTTGTGTATTTCAATAATACATGGGGTACAGGAGCATTGCAAAATGCTAAACAATTGCAAGATTTGGTAAAATAGTAATCATATCATTTTGAAAAGCAATTGCAGCGATTATTTTAATGTTAGCCGGGCTATACGCTATAGCTCCGATAGAAAAAATCGGAGGCTGCCGCTACTATCCCGTTTATTAACTCGGGTTTGTGCTACTATTTATGGAAACCTGGCGATAGCCAAATCTTTTAAGCTACTC
>NZ_DJDT01000370.1 GCF_002432345.1 Pedobacter sp. UBA5917 | reverse complement strand
AGGCCTTTGCTTTTGGCTATTGGCGCTAAGACTTGCGCTAGAGTTGGAGTCCGATCCCTTCCTCCGGTCGTCATCTCGAACGGAGTGCAACGTAGCCGAGAGATCTGCCTCGAGATAGATCTCTCTCCCGAATATTCGGAACGTTTCAGTCGAGATGACGCTTTCGGTTCAGTTAACCAATTCATACAATTAACCAATTAACCCATCTCCAGTTTGCAGTCACCAATGAACTAATGACAAATAAACCAATAAACTATGTTGTAATAAAATTTAACAATGTCGTAACATTTGTTTGATATACAGTGTCTTATCTTTGTAATGAAAAATCAGGTGATATGTTAGAGTCATTCTTTGCCGTATGCTTATTAATTGTTGTACTTTATTTCTTTAGCCCTTTTGAGGTAAAACTCGATGAGGAAGAAGAGTGGTAACATCGTTAATTTAACTCTAAACTGCTTTAACCGGGCGGTAACAATAGCCTTCCCCCTAAAATTTCCCTTTTATGGATAAAAGAAATATCGATGTAGTCGTAATCTCCGACGTGCATTTGGGCACTTATGGTTGCCACGCAAAAGAACTTTTAAAGTATCTGAAAAGCATTAAACCAAAAACTTTGATCTTAAACGGCGATATCATTGATATCTGGCAGTTTAGTAAAAGTTACTGGCCCGAGTCGCACATGAAGGTGATCCGTAAACTGATGAAATTCGTTTCAGAAGGGGTTCAGGTACATTACCTAACCGGAAACCACGATGAAATGCTTCGTAAATTTGATGGGATGGAGATGGGTACTTTTCATTTGCAGAACAAACTGATTTTAGAGCTAGATGATAAAAAAGCCTGGTTTTTCCACGGCGATGTTTTCGATGTAACTATGCAGCATTCTAAATGGCTGGCCAAACTGGGCGCAGTGGGTTACGATACGCTCATCCTGATCAACAGTTTTGTAAACTGGGTGCTTACCGCATTTGGGAGGGAAAAAATGAGCTTTTCGAAAAAAATTAAGGCAAAGTTTAAAGATGCCGTTAAATTCATTAACAGTTTTGAGCAAACTGCTGCCGAACTGGCGATAGAAAAAGGTTACGAATATGTGGTTTGTGGACACATCCATCAGGCCGAGCAACGCGAAATTACCACCGAGGATGGAAAAGTAACCTACCTGAACAGCGGCGACTGGGTGGAAAGTTTAACGGCTTTGGAATACCATGATAAAAACTGGACCGTATTTAAGTATGAGCACCAGAACTTTACCAAGGATCAATTGGACGAAGGAATCCTTTCGGATGCTGAAGATTTAAAAAGTAAACTGGACATAAATATTCTTTTGCAGAATATAAAATATGAAATTGCCCAATAATTTAAGATATTCGGGCATAAATGAAGATACTTTACGCAATACAGGGAACAGGTAACGGTCATATCAGCAGGGCGAGGGAAATTATTCCTTTACTTCAAAAATATGGCGAATTGGATATTCTGGTAAGTGGTACGCAGGCCGATGTAAAATTGAGTCAGCCCGTAAAATACCAATTACACGGTTTCAGTTTCATTTTTGGAAAAAAAGGTGGTGTAGACCATTATAAAACCTGGCTGAACATGAATCTTTTCCGTTTTAGAAAAGACATGAAAAAGCTGCCCCTTAAGGAATACGATTTAATCGTTAACGATTTTGAACCGGTAAGTGCCTGGGCCTGTAAACTGCAGGGTATCGAATGTGTATCGTTGAGCCATCAGGCGGCATTTAAATCAAAAAAAGTACCGCGCCCCAGAACATTAGATTGGGGAAAACTGATTTTAAGCCGTTATGCCCCCACCAAATACCATATTGGTTTCCATTTCGACCGTTATGATACGTTTATCCATACGCCTGTAATCAGGGCAGAGATCAGGAACCTTAAAAGTGAAAATTTAGGTCATTATACAGTATACCTTCCGGCTATTGATGATAAACGTTTGGTAAAGCTTTTTACGCAATTGCCAAATGTTAAATGGCAGGTTTTCTCTAAACACAGCAAAGTAGCCTATCAGGAAGCAAATGTTTTTGTAGAGCCTGTTAACAACGAAAAATTCAATAAAAGTTTGGCTACCTGTGAGGGTTTATTTACCGGAGGCGGTTTCGAAGGGCCTGCGGAAGCACTTTATTTAAAGAAAAAACTGCTGGTTGCGCCTATGCGTTTCCAGTTCGAGCAGCAATGTAATGCCTACGCTTTAAAACAGTTTGGCCTGCCTGTAATTTGGGGAAGTACCCGAAACTGGCTGCCGGTTATAAAAAACTGGGTAGAAAATCCTCAAAAACACGAGTTCGATTTTCCGGATGAAACTGCACAGATTATCGACGATATGGTGAAGAAATACGCTAGGATTAGTCCTTAGTCTGAAGTCAACAGTCCTAAGCCAACAATTAGCAGTCGTTCTGAACGCGTTTTTCTGCGCCTTCATTTCGAGCGGAACGCAGCGAAGCCGAGAAATCTACACAAATCTCTCCTGCAAATCGTCACCCTGAACTTGTTTCAGGGTCTTTCTTGCAAGATAGATCTCTCCGTTTCGCGTTGCTCCAGTCGAGATGATGGCGCTCTTCTTTAGCCTTTCTCCTTTAATCTTTGGTCTTTACCCTTTAGTCTTTCCGCTTTGGTCTTTAGTCTTTCTCCTTTAGTCTTACGCACTCTAAAATTATTTTCTTTACTTTGCCTACTCTTTAAAAAGGCATGATTAATCAGTTTAGAAAGCTTAGTCCAATTAACCTCGTATTCCTGTTGGCATATACGTTTTTCCTGCGTATTGCCATCTTTCATGAAACACATGATAAGCTGAATTTCGATTTTTTGGAACCCTTTGCCCGCCTGCTGATCAATATCGATCTGGACGATGCTTTTACACCCTACACTAATATTTTTATTGCATCGCTTCTGGTGTATATTCAGGCCCTGATCTTCAACCGGATTGTAAACAACCACAATTTATTGGGTAAACAAAGCTTTCTGCCCGGTTTAATGTTCATTACCGGAACAAGTTTGTTTATGCCGTTTATGATCCTTTCGCCGGCACTTATCTGCAATTTTCTGTTGATCTGGATTATCGATAAATTTTTAAAACTGGGTAAAAGTGCCAATTCCATCACCACTGTTTTTGATATCGGAATGATTATCGCAATAGGTACGCTGGTGTATTTCCCGTTTATGGCCATGCTGCTGATGATCTTTTTGGCGCTGCTGCTTTTCAGGTCATTTAACTGGCGCGAGTGGGTGGCCGGCCTTATCGGTTTTATTACCGTATTCTTCTTTTTGGCTGTTTTTTACTATTGGAACGATAATTTAAGTTCTTTTTACCAGATCTGGAAACCATTGGGCAATAAATTCCCTTCGGTGTTTAAAATCAATTATAACGATTATCTGGTGCTGATTCCGGTAGCAATTATTATCATATTGGCATCGCTCCAGCTACGCGAAAATTTCTTCAGGAGTTTTATCAGTACGAGAAAAAGTTTTCAGCTTTTATTTTTCATGTTCATTGTTTCGGCCGCCAGTTTTTACCTTAAACCCGACTTCCGTACCTGGCATTTCCTGCTCTGCGTACCACCCGGATCGGTACTGTTGGCTTACTATTTCAGCAATGCCAAAAAGCGCTGGTTTTACGAAACATTGTTCCTTTTATTTGTCCTTTCTATCCAGTATTTTCTGTTTGTTTAACCTTTTTTAACAAATAACTAGAACGAAACTTGCCAAAGATTAATAGCTTTGTGCATGATTTTAGAATTAAAGCTTTTTTAGTTTTAATCTGTTGGATAAAAAATGGAGTCATTGGAATTTCTAAAGAACATATTATTTGCCGGGGGAGATTTTGAATGCGCAGGCTAAGCATCGATATTGGGAATTCAGCTGCCAAGGTTGCGGTTTTTGCAAATAGGGAAATTGTTCACCACCAGCGTTTCAACAAGCTGGGGATACTTGATCTGGCACAGTTGATCGAAAAATTTTCGCCAACAAAATCGATTATCAGTAGTGTTAACCAGGAAATTGGCCCACTTGAAGTATTTTTAAAAAAGCATACCGAGTACATCCGTTTTTCAACATCGTTGACCAACGGTGTGCAGAACAGATATAAAACACCTGTTACCTTAGGATTGGACAGATGGGCAGCGGTTTTGGGTGCCAATAGCCTATATCCTGCAGGCGCAAGCCTGGTGGTAGATGCCGGAACCTGTATTACCTACGATGCCCTGAGCCGGAACAAAGAATATTTTGGCGGAAGCATAAGTCCGGGGATAAAAATGCGTTTTAAGGCTGTGCACGATTTTACAGGCCGTTTACCCTTGGTAGAATGGGATGAAAATGAAGGCATACCGGAAGGAACCGACACGTTATCGGCCATTAAAAACGGTGTTCTGCAGGGAATATTAAATGAAATTGAAGGCTTTATTGCCCTAAATAATAAAAAAGAAAGTGCCTTAAAGGTGATTATAACAGGGGGTGATGCTAATTTTTTGTATAAACAATTACAAAACAGCATCTTTGCGCCTCAAATTATAAAAGATCCATACTTGGTATTAAAAGGATTAAATGAAGCTATTGCAGATTAAAATGTACAAAAGAATAAATTATATTGCAGCCATACTCGTTCTAGTTTGTGGTTTTGGTGCGCAGGCACAGGTTACCACATCATCACCATATTCAAGATATGGGCTTGGAAATATAAAAGGATCTTTATTGCCACAGTTTAGGGCAATGGGTGGAATTTCTACGGCTGTTGGCAAGGTTACCGGTTTTAATAATATCAATATGCAGAACCCTGCATCTTATGGAACTATCAACCTTACCACGCTCGATATCGGGATGAGCGCAAGTATAATTAACTTAAGCCGTGGCAGTTTAAGCGAGTCGAGCTTCAACTCTACTTTTAGTCACCTGGCCATTGCAACACCTGTTACACGCAGATCGGCTTTGAGTTTCGGTATTTTGCCTTATTCAGATCTGGGTTACTCTTACAAAAACACCACTAAGGTAGATACCACATCTGTTGATCAGTTGTATGAAGGCGAAGGCGGTCTGTCAAAAGCTTATCTGGGTTATGGCTACCGTTTTGGCGATCACTTGAGGATCGGTGGTAACGTAGAATATATTTTTGGTAACCTGCAAACTACAAGGGCTACCGAGTTTGCGTCCGTTGGTGCTTTAAACGCTAAACTACAGAACAAAAACAGTGTAGGTGGTTTAAATTACTCTTACGGTATACAATACGATTTCAACGTAGGAAAGAAAACCGTAGTTACTTTAGGTTACTCTGGTAGCACTTCTGGTAAAGTAAATTCAACCCAATCGTTTTTTGCCACACAGTACACCAGGGATCAGAGTGGAAATGAAAATACAGCAATCGATACTTTAAGCTCGATTAACAATGGTAAATCAAATCTTACTTTGCCATTAACGCATAATTTTGGTATTGCGATCCAACAGAATGATAAGTGGTTGATCGGTGCTGATTTTAGAATGAGCAAATGGTCTAAAACAAGCATAAATGATGTAAACCAGGGTTTACAGGATAGCTGGGGAGCATCATTGGGCGGTCAGTGGACACCAGATGCCTACTCGTACAACAGTTACCTAAAACGTATCGATTACCGTTTAGGTGTGAGTTACGATAAAACCTATATCACAATCAACAATCAGGATATTAAACAAATGGGTGCATCTTTAGGTTTTGGTTTTCCATTGCCTAGCGCAACAGGTGGTACCGCATTTTATAAAATCAACTTTACAACCGAGGTTGGACAAAGAGGAACCTTAAACAATGGTCTGGTAAAAGAGCAGTATATTAATTTCCACTTAGGTTTTACTTTGAACGATACCTGGTTCCGTAAGTATCGGGTAGATTAATGAAACTGAAAGCGCTTTTATATGGTGTGTGCTTGGTGTTGCCCCTGTTTTTGGCATCATGTGGAGATGACGACCTGAAAAATGCTAGCTCGGTTGCTATAAACAAAACCATCCTATCGCGCGACAGGACACTGGGGGTTGAAATCATTTATAGCGATTCGGCACGTGTAAAAGCAAAAGCTTACGCGCCGATAATGGATAAGGTTACACCGGCCAACGGAAGTACCTATCAGGAAATGATCAAAGGGGTAAATATCGATTTTTATAATCCCAATGGTACTATTGATGGTAACCTGGTTTGCGATTATGCCATTAGGAAAGATACCGAGCTTAAAACCGAATTCCGCAAAAACGTAGTGGTAAAAAACAGCAAGGGCGATACTTTTTCATCGCAGGAACTGATCTGGGACGAATCAAAAAAATATTTCTATTCCAATCAGCGTGTTTATGTTAAAGGTGCAGATGGCAGTATTGGTGAAGGCATTAATTTTAAAGCCCCGCAGGATTTTAGCACCTACGAAATGGATAGCGGTAACGGCGAGCTGAATATGAAAGAAGGGGTAGCACCCTAGCATGATGTAAAATGGATGATGTGAAATGGAAAATGTATTAACAAATTCATTGAAATACCCATAGCTTTAAGTGTAATTTTAGCAGTAAAGCTTCCATCTTCAATTAACCATATTACCTCTTACATCCCCTTAATAATTAAGCGCTTGATAAATAAAATTTTGTGTTTTCTTTTTTAAGGCAAATTTGTATCTTGCGCCCTCTTAAAAAAGAACTAAATAAATTTATAATTACAATATGGGATTAATGACATTTTTGCGTAACCGCGCAGGCTACATCCTGGTCTTTGCTATCGGTTTTGCAATTGTTGCATTTTTAGTAGGTGATGCAATTAACGTGGGTAAACCTTTTTGGTCGGCAAATCAAAAAGTTGTAGGATCTATTGATGGTAAAGACATCAATATCGACGAGTTCGGACCAAAGGTAGATCAAGGTGTAAACCAAATGAAACAACAGTATGGCGGTAGTGCAAACGCACAGATGACTGCTATGGCTGTAGATCAGGCATGGAATGCAGAGTTGGCCAATGTACT
>NZ_DJDT01000093.1:22635-25638 GCF_002432345.1 Pedobacter sp. UBA5917 | reverse complement strand
CAGGAATATTAAAATGAAGCTGATATTGAATGTTGCTGATACTGGTACTTCTGGAAGTTGCCAGCGCAAGCGAAACGCCGGGTTCGATCGCAATTTTCTGTCCCCCCTGTTGTGCAAAACCAGTTGAACTTAAAAGAGATAAAAGAAGTAAATATTTTGTAATCCTGTTCATTTTTGTCGTTTTTATTCTCCGTTAATCATCTGTAAAATGGTACCATAACTCATCCAAACCATGGTAATGACCACCGCTAAGCCTGTTAAAGTTAACCAGAGTGGTTGTTTGTAATTTGCAATAATTTTGGTTCTATAGGCTGCAATAAGCATAATACCCAAGGCAATAGGTAGGATAAAACCATTGATAGCGCCAACCGTAAGCAATATTTTAACCGGTTTACCGATCAGGATAAAGATAATACAGGAAATGGATATAAAAGCAATGATAATTTCCCTGTTAAACTTTAAGATCAATGGATGGAAACTTTTGATAAAAGAAATAGAAGTATAGGCTGAACCCACAACCGATGATATGCCTGCTGCCCATATCACCACGCCAAAAATTTTGTAACCGATTTCGCCACTCGCCAGCTTAAATACTGATGCTGCCGGATTGGCCGGATCTAAAGTTAAACCTTTGCTTATTACCCCTAAAGCGGCGATAAACAGCAACAAACGCATAACAGAAGCTAAACCAATAGCACTTAAAGCTCCTTTGTTTACCGCTTTAAGATTTCCGATACCGGTTTGCCCTGCATCCAACAATCGATGTGCACCAGAAAAGGTAATGTAACCGCCTACCGTACCACCAACAATGGTTAATACGGCGGTAAAGCTAAATTGGGTAGGATTTACAGCACGCAATGCCGCCTCTGCCAACGGCGGCGAGCTGGTGTATGCAATAATTAAAGCCAGCACAATTTTGATCAGGCCCATGGTTTTTGCAAAAACATCCATCGCCTTGCCGGCTTCTTTATAAATAAAAATACCGATGGCCATAATGGCGCTGATTACTGCGCCCTGCCCTACACTTATGCCAAACAGCACATTTAAACCCAAACCCGCACCTGCAATGTTACCGATATTAAAGGCCAAACCACCTAAAAAAACCAGAAAAGAAATAAAGTAACCCAAACCAGGGAATACCTTGTTGGCAATATCCTGTGCAGGTTTATCGGCAACAGCAATAATCCGCCAGATGTTGAGCTGCGCAATAGCATCCAATATGATGGATAAGAGGATTACAAAAGCAAAACTAGCACCCAATTGCTGGGTAAAAACTGCCGTTTGTGTTAAAAAGCCTGGACCAATTGCCGATGAGGCCATTAAAAATGCCGCCCCTAAAAGTACGCTCCAATTGTATTTTGGCTTCATCGTTTTGGGGCTTTAATAGAAATACCTTCCTTTTTTAACCTTTCAGAAATGAGTTTGGCAAATGCAACAGCATGTTCTCCATCTCCGTGCAAGCAAACGGTTTCTGCTGTAACCGAAATACGGTTTCCGTTTACACTGTTTACTTCTTGTTTTAAGGCAAAACCAAGTACCTGGTTAATCGCATCTTCTTCGCTACCGATTAATGCATTGCTTGCTATACGCGGCGTAAGCGTACCATCATCCTGATAACTGCGGTCGGCAAAAACCTCTGAAGCTGTTAAAATGCCTTTCTCCTTTGCTTCGCTAATCATTTTACTTCCCGCAAGGGCATATAAAATTAAATTAGGGTCAAAATCGTATACGGCCTGTACAATGGCTTTTGCCAATACTGTATCTTTTGCGGCCATATTATAAAGGGCACCATGTGCTTTAACGTGGTTTAATTTGCCCCCGGCGGCTTTTACAAAACCGCTTAAAGCACCAATTTGATACAAAGTAAGCTGATATGCCTCGCTAGCTGAAATCTTCATTTCCCTGCGACCAAAACCCTGCAGATCGGGCAAACCCGGATGTGAGCCAATAGCAACTCCTTTTTTTACGGCCAGCGCAACAGTTTGCTGCATCACTCCCGGATCGCCGGCATGGAAACCACAGGCAATATTGGCAGATGAAATATAATCCATCAGTTTATCATCGTTGGGCATGGCATAATTGCCAAATGCCTCACCCATATCGCAATTAAGATCGATCATTTTCATAATTTAATATATTTAAGGCTTATTGCTGTGGTAATCAAAGCCAAATCGTGTTCACGTTCAAGAAAAAGTTCTTCTGCCTCATCCTTAGAAATTTCAGAAAAATAAATTTCATCGCCAGGTTTTAATTGGGCACATAAGGGTAAGTCAACAGCGGCAATATGGGCAATACGCGGGTAACCGCCCGTGGTTTGGCAATCGGCCATTAATATTACCAGATCGCCACTGCCCGTAACCTGTATTATCCCTGGCGTTACCGCGGTGCTGAGCAATTCTTTTTTAACTTTCCGCACCAATGGCTTTCCTTGCAGGTGGTAACCCATCCGGTTACTCCGTTTATCAATCGTATAACTTTTGGTTAAAAACGAAATGATCGAAGTAGCATCGAACCAGTTGATTTCATTTGCTAAAATCACACGGAGCGTTTGTCTGTTATCTGGCAGCAAACTTTCGCGCGAGATACGCCAGTTTGGATAAATCAATCCATTTTTTTTAAGCTGATCCTGTATTTCTGTAGAAACCTGACTTATACTCGTAACATTTTCTAAAATATCGCCTTTCTGCAACGCCCGTCCTTCCAATCCCCCAAAGCCAGCGGTAAGATAAGTGCTTTTGCTTTCCATCACATCAGGCGCATTCCACCCTCCGGCAATTGCTAAATAAGTGCGTACACCAATTGAGTTGGCAATCAGTTTTATAATCGAGCCTGCGTTAAAAAACAATGGTTTTTCAGCAGGCATCACTTCATCATTATATGTTAAAAAGGCTCCATCGCCAGAGTAAGCAATCAAAACATCCGTTTCTGCTTTAAAAGTAGCCGCTGCATAAGTGAATTCTATGGTAGCCAAACCATCATCATTACCAACAGCCTTATTGGCTA
>NZ_DJDT01000093.1:0-22479 GCF_002432345.1 Pedobacter sp. UBA5917 | reverse complement strand
CAACAGCCTTATTGGCTAGGCGGTGCGCCAGCTGATCCATCGCACCAGCAAGCGGAACCGCCTGCGAAAGATACTGGTTCCTGCCCAGATCCTGAACCGTACTTAGTAAACCGGGTTTAATGATGCTGATTTTCATATTCATTTGCAGCATAATCATTAAATTCTTCAATACCAATTGGCCTGAAACTCACCTCATCCCCTCCTTTTAACAATGAAGGTTGCGAGCGGTTTACATCAAACATTTTTAAAGGTGTACGCCCTATAATCTGCCAACCACCAGGCGTTTCCATCGGATAAATCCCCGTTTGGCTGCCTGCTATACCAACTGCACCGGCAGGTATTTTCGCATCCGGAATGGTTTTACGTGATGTGGTTAACTTAGCATCCATGCCACCCATATAGGCAAAACCAGGCACAAAACCGATCATAAATACGGTATAAAGTCCCGAAGCATGTTTTTCGATCACTTCGTTTTCAGTAATTCCGTTGGTCTGTGCAACTGTTGCAATATCCAGTCCATATGCGCCGCCATAACAAACCGGGATTATTATTTTATCGGTTGCAGCTACAGATTGTTTTCTTTTTGTTTGCCCGAGTTTTTTGAGGTAACTACAAACTTTATCGTAGCAGGTTTCGCCAACAAGATCGAATACTGAAACGCTTAAAGGATCATAAAAAACGGTTAAAGTACTATACGCAGGCACAGTTGTAATAAATCCTGGAAATGGATTTTGCAATAAATGCTGGTTAAAACCGGTAATTAAATCTAACAAATCTTTATTTATCACCGTTCCGAACTCAATCGTGAGCGATTGTTCACTTAATCCATAAAATTTAACCGGATAATCTGCCGAAAAATACGTTTCCTGTTCAGCCATACTAGCAAACTGATAATATTTTAATAAAAATCGTGCTTTTTAATGGCATAAGGAAAAATGTTTAGCCATAAAAATGATTATATATTATCAAAATCGCAAAGGTTTATGAAAATTGATAAAGACCATGAATCTTAAGAAAAGCTATTCGGATGGAATTGGTTGCTTTATTTTCTTATAAAGAGAAGATGTTGAGATATAAATAACACAAAAACCACCATATATAATATACAGTTTATCACTTTCTATCAAATTATCATTCAACAATTTAAATGTGGTAAAGATGAGTTTTAAACCACCAACAATAGATGAGGATGAAAAGAACACGCTCCCTAACTCCAAGAGTGTAATTTCTTTTATCCTCTTTTGGCAAATAAAAATGATAACATATAAAATCGCGAATATGCCACCAACAATTATAATAGATGAAGTTTTAAATAGGAAATCCAATTAAATTCTCACTTTTTAGTTTTTTTAATTGATTTTTTATCTTCTTCATTTTTATAACCTGAATAACCAGTAACAAGTCCACCCAGAATTGCTCCCGCTACACTACCAATAATTCCAAATGTTGAACCGATTAATGCGCCACCTGTTGTACCAGATAAAGCGCTAGATATTATCCCTAAGTTTTTGTTATCTACCCTTGCTGACATAAAATTATTTTTATACACGAATTTAATTTTAAAATCAATCATTTGTTAAATAATGACGCCAAAACAGATGAAATGTAAAAAAAAATATCACTTTTTACATATCATTATTTCTTTTAATTGTCAATATCAAAGCTTTTACGATGCATTATTTACTAAAACCATTCTTAAACCACCGCTTAAACTCAACCACTTTACGCTGACTAACAATAAACTCCTTGCCTGAAGCCAATGGCTCTTTGAGAATAAGCTTTAACCTACGCGAATCGCTAGGCTGATAACCTGCAATGAGTTCTCTGTGAACAATATCCGATCGATTGATCAAAAAATACTCGCTTTCAGGCAGTTCATGTAAACTCTGCTCTATAGTTTTTGTCCAGATGATAGATTCGCCACTTTTTAAAATGGCCACAAAACCTCGCTCTACCGGATAGATAGCGACAATATTTTCGTAGGGACTTGCATCATCCTTTGGCTTTACCTTGTTAGGGATCCTCATTTTAAATTGAAACTGGCGATGCTGTACCAGTCCTATGATCAGATATAAGGTATTTAACAATAAAACAAAGCCTACAACTACTGTAAAATCATAGCGGAAATATCCTGCAGTGATAATATCCGTTCCCCTTAGCCTAAAATATAAGGCGGCAATTAAAACAGCGAGTAAAACTGTAGAAATTATTCCCCATAATAGTTGATGAAGCACCCTTTTTCGAAATCCAGAAAACCGTGGAAACACACGATCTAAATATTTAGTAATGGCTAAAACATATTCACTTATAATAAGCGTAATAATAAAACTACCACCTAAGGCAAGGTAGTAAAACGAAAGCTTTAAGAGTTCAAAAAGGTTCTCAGGCTCTCCAAAAGAAACAATAAAATGAGCAGAAAACAGGTAAAATAGTACCCGATAATAAAATGAAGGATAGACAGTTTGGCTGTTATTTGAAATCATGAGCGCGTTCAATTTGATAGACTAAATCAAATTCCGTAAAAAAACAATGGAATAATTTATTCAATCCACTAAACACACAGCAAAATACTATCCAAAAATACAGACATGTATCACCCATCTTAAAATTTGCTATCGTTCAAATACAAAAGCTGTATACCCAGCGCCAAGCCGAATCGATCAGGATTAAGTTTGTTTGACGGTCTAACACGACTATCCATTAACTTAACGTCTATCAGACATGAAAAAATTTACTTTCTCAAACGAGGGCTTTCAAAACCTACAAAAATACTTCTATCAAAAAAAAGATCAATTATTGGAAAAAGAAGCGGAATCTATATCAGAAAACCTGATCAAATGGATTACTGAAAAATTCTTATTAAGCGATGAACAAATATCTTTTCTAAACTCGCAGAATCCCAAAATGATCAGGTTTTTAGCTGCTCAAATCCATATCGCAATCAGTAATCGCCTGCCTATTACATTGGTTAAACCGGCAATTAAGCCACTGAACCAACAACTTGACAGTAAACTCATCCGTCCAGAAAGTAGTTTTACTACCCTATTTCATGGCAACGGTAAAATAGAAATTAGTGGCAACCTGATCATACATATCTATTATACCACTAAAAGTTATCCGGATTTTATATCAAATGCTTACCAAAAATATAATCAACAATACCTTAACCAACTTTTTTAGCTGTTTTTTCAAATGCAATAAAACAGTTCAAATCTATGAACAATAGAAAATTAATGTTAAGCCTTGCAGCCCTAATTGGGTTCGGCTCGTTTGTTACACTGAATGCATTTAAAAATGCTTCTAAAACACCAACCGTATACCAGTACATGAGTAGTTCTTCCGCAGAAGAAGACCTACAAAACATTGCAAATTGGGAAGAAGTTGATGGTTCGACACCAAGTTGTGGCACCGCAGGTAGTTTAGTTTGCAGGTATGAATTTGAAGGAGATATTGATGCTTTTGAAAGTTTTATTTCAGAAAAAGATGCACAATATATTAATGGTCACGCCTTGTCGCGCAAGCTATAGCTATAAAGTGGGGAAAAACTTCCCCACTTTATTATTTCATTTAGGGTTTTGCTCCATCCCGGTGAGGTTAATAATCTCTTCAGGTATGGGCAAAGCATACCTTAAATCATTTGGTTTTAATATTCTATTACTGCTGTTCATGTTTCTTGCCAGGGTAATGTTAGCCCCCATCCTATTTAAGCGTTTTATATCCATCCATCGTAAACCGCGCATCAGCAATTCTTTTCTTCGTTCTTCTAAAATCCAGTTGATTACGGTTTCCTGTTCGTTACTTTGGTAAGGAATATAGGTTATTGCTTTGTTCCATCTTTTCCTTAACAATTGGTTAAGGTCTGCCAGTGCTTCGGTTAGTTTACCTGCCCTGGCATAACCTTCGGCCCGGTTTAAATACATTTCATCAACAGCTGGTCCGCAGAAAAAATTAAGGTCGCCGTTATAACTCCCTTTAAAAGCCCAGGTATTATTGCCATTACTTTTAAAAAATACCGTTTTTCTTAAATCGCCGGTTTTATATTGCGAATATAGCTCGTTTGGTATTTTTGCTACATTAGGTTTCAACGGATCGGGTGTGATCATCATTAAATTCACCAATACCTCAACATTAAAAATTGCTATGGGGTATTCAGCATTGGCATTTAAAGTATTATAATCTAAAAGCTGACTATTTAACTGCAGAGCCGAATCAGCATATAATGTAGCCTCGGCATATTTATTTATTGATAAATAAGCCCTTGATAGCATGGCATAAGCGGCTATTTTACTTGGCCGCATTACATGCACCTGCTTAACCTTTAATAAAGTAGCCGCCCGTTTTAAATCAGAAATCAGTTGCAGGTAGGTATCGGCAAGGTTTGATCTTACCGATGGTACATTAAAATCGGTTCCTGTTCTGATTGGCAAACCCAATTGTTTGCTTCCAGCATTTTCATCATAAGCCTGGCAAAATACTACGGACGCCGCAAGCATAGCTGCCCCTTTAAAAAAGTAAGCCTGTCCTTTTATATTATCATAATCATTACTATTGGTTCCATTACGTACAATGTTAGGCAGTGCTTCCAATACCGAGTTTCCGTAATATACAGGTAAATAAGAATAATACCATCCATCAAAAGTGGTGGCCTGTAAATTATCAGTTTCCCAATTGTACATCTTACGGTCACTATCTTTAACCAGCGCTGTTAAATCTACATCAGTAAGGTAATAATCATTTGTAGATATTTCTCCTATATTAGCCCATTGATAGTTTAACCTTAATTCATCATCCAGGATTGATTGCAGGTTTTCTAAAGTCTGTAAGGTGGTCAACCTCGAATTTGGTTTCGCATCGAGGTATTTTTTACAGCCACTTAAGCTATATATCAGCCCTATGGCCAATAAATAATAAAATATTTTTTTCATGGTTTTAATTTTAAAATGTTGCACGTAAACCTAAACTGAAAAATTTTGACGGTGGGATAGTTGATGTGCTATAATCGGGATCTAAATCTTTCTTATTTGCCCGCCATATGATGCCAAGATTAGAAGCATTGGCCTGCAATTGAACGGATTTAAAAGGCAACCGCTTTGTGTTTTCTTTATTTAGCTGATAAGTTATTGATAAGTAAGCGATACGGATATGATCGCCTTTTTCTATCAACTGTTCGCTTGCGGAATAAAAGCTTTCTCTACTGCTTACTACCGGATATACCATTGAAGGTACATCGGTAAAGTTTTCGTCGCCAGGTTTTTGCCAGCGTATCGCATAATCGGCATGGCTGGTACCTGCACTGAAAAGCTTATTATAATCAATACTCGCCCGCCTGAAACAATAACCAAATTTATAATTCAGCCTAAGGGTTAAACTTAAAGCGCCATAAGTAAAGGTGTTGCCCATGTTACCGTAAATGGTTGGAAATATCGGCCCATCATACGATAAATCGCTAAGCTTTGTACCCGAACCAATAATTGCGTTATAATTGGTAGAAACAGCACCGCCTAAATAGCCCTGTGGGTTACCATTTTGTGGATCGAGGCCGGCCCACCTGTAACTGAACATGGCAAATACAGGATACCCTTTGGCATTTACAATAGAAGTGCCGCCATTTATATATGAACTGCCATTGGTGCCTGATTTATAAACTTCCAAAACTTTATCACGGTACAAACTAAAATTAACATCACTTAGCCAGCTAAATTTTCCGATGATGTTTTTGCTTTGCAATAAAACATCCAGCCCCTTGGCCTGCATAGAACTCGAATTTTTAAAAAGTATTGTTGTTGGAACCGCTGTATAATCAACCTGGCTCGATCCATACAAATCTGTCGCGCGCTTCTTATACCCTTCTATACTTCCCGACAACCTGTTACTAAACACAGAAAAATCAACTCCAAGATTAAAAGTACCCACCTGCTCCCAACGCAGATCGGGATTAACAAATTGATCAAACCTAGACTCAACCGTCCCTGTAAACGGAGAAACAATACTTCCAAATATGGTTGTAATGGCCACTTTACTCTGATCAACATTTCCACTGTAACCGTAACTTCCGCGTAATTTCAGCTCCTGTACCCAGTTTACCTTAAAAAAAGACTCGTTCGTAATGTTCCAAGCGAGGCCTACCGACCACAAAGGCTTCCATTTATCGTTCGCATTAAGTCCAAATAGGTTCGATGCATCTTTCCGTGCACTGGCCGATAGCGTGTAGCGCTGTTTGTAGGTATAAGCAGCATTGCCATAAAAAGAAACAAAACGATTAAGGTACAATTGTCTATCAGCCGGCCCTTTGTCGATATAGTTTAACACTCCGGTTACATAATTTGGATAGGTATTCGCTAAATCCGCGTAGCTGAATGTGGTATTTTCGTCGTTATAACCATATAACCTGCTACCTGAGTTTTTCGTCCGGTTTTCGTTCAGTTCTGCACCACTGATGACATTAATTTCGTGGGCTCCGAAATTTCTGTTATAAGCCAATTGTCCACGTAAATTTTGCGATTGCAGCAAACTTTCAGTTTCATCTAAAATTCCGCCTTTAGGTATCCTATAAGTTGCCGTACCTGTATTGCTTATCTGTGTAAACAGATTTACCAGATTTCTGGCAGCAAAGCTATTTTCTCCAAAAAGGCTGCGACCATAAAGCTGCTGAAACTCATATTGATACTTAACACTAGCTTTAAAGCCCTTGAAAACAGTTACATTTAAACCAAAACTACTTACAACATCCCTAATCGTCTGTTTAATATCATTTTCAAGGTAATCTGTCAAAGGGTAATATTTCCAATCAGATAACAGGTTATAGTTTAAACCGCTAAGGTAAGAGAGGCTATAATTCTTAGCTATTGGCAGCGCGTTTCCATTTGCATCGGCCAAACTCAGATAAGGATAAATTACATTTGAGTTATTGCCCATATCGCTGTAACCTGCTTTACCATTGCCACTTTTCGATTGGGTTAAACGCAGGCCAACATCCATTGTAAGCCAGGGATATAACCGGATAATATTGTAACTGTTTAAATTTACCCTATTGCTCTGGGCTGCCAGATTTGAAGTATTGGCATCGTATCCTGCACTAAAAGTCCAATCTGCGATCTTACCTCCTGTTCTGAGCGATAATGCAAACTGCCTCGCCACTGCATTTTGGTAATTAGTTTGGAGGATATCACGTTTCGTATCCTGTTCGCCCAGTTTTGCCAAAGCATCCTGTAACGCCTGGTTACTTAATGTTCCTTTTTTATTTGCTATTAATAATTCTACAACAGGTGATAATGGCGGTTTGGAGCTGGAGTTGATCCTCGAATTATAATAGCCTTTATCATATAAAAACTGTTCTACCCCTATATAATCGGGCACAGACATTTGGCTCAGATAATATAAATCGGGTTTGGTTGTAAGACTGAAATTTCCATTAAAATCGATACTTAGTGCCTGCCCTGCCTTTGCTTTTTTTGTAGTGATTACAATTACCCCATTACCTGCACGACTGCCCCATATCGAACTGGCGGCTGCATCTTTCAATACGGTAATGCTTTCTACATCGTTGGGATTAATATTATTCAGATCGCCCTGATAAGGAAAATTATCCAGCACTACCAATGGCTGTCCCGGTCCGGTTATCGTGCTTAGTCCCCTCACCATTAATTTTCCATTGGTACCCGAGCGGTGGTTAACAGAAACACCATTGGCCACAGCTTCCAATCGGCTTAACACATCGGTACTAAACTGCTCATTTAGCTTTTTTGAATTAATACTTACAAAAGAACCTGTTGAACGCTCTTTCGGGAGATCCTGATAACCCGTATGCACCACTACTTCTTTAAGTTCGTTTATTAATGGCTGCAGATAAAAATTAAGATTGGTAGTTTGGATTACTTTAATATTCTTTTTTTGTTTTCCGTAACCGATGTGGTTTAGGTAAAAATCATAAGTACCGACCGGAAGATTAAACTGAAAATGGCCATTTGCGTCGCTTTCTGTACTGTAATTACCCGGAATAATATTGATGGTAACGTTCGCGACTGCGGTACTATCAATATCATTCAAAATTCTTCCTTTAATCAGGTACTGTGCGTAGCTATTGTTTAAACATAAAATAAAAAATAAGTTTGTTAGTAGTTTTTTCATTTTTTCGAGGCGTTTTTAGTGTTGTGATAATAAAGCGTTAACAGTCTCGGCGTTTAGCAGTTCGGCAGAAGAAATCAGTTTTAAGGTTCCATCCTTACCGAACCATACATAATGCGGTAGATAACGGTGCAGAAAAATTTTGGTTAATATGGTATCGTTATAAATGGAAGGCAGTCCTGTTTTTTTGAATGGGGCTTTAGCACCGGTTAGTATCCCCAACATCCGCTCTGGGGTATCTCTGGTTTCTTTCGAATCGACAAGTATTATCACCAGATCATTCTTATATTTTTCCTGCAATTGCTCCATTACCGGAAATTTATAGATACAGGTACTGCACCAGGAAGCCCAAAAATCGAACAGGATAATTTTATCCTTGTACTGACTTAATTTTAAACTATCAATTTTCACAGGGCCACTGCTTAAAAGCTGAAATGAGGTGTTCAAAATCACCCCGGGCAGTTTGTCTCCTATTTTTAATGGTTCGATACTTTCATTTTGCGCAAAACAGCTATAAGAAATGAATAAAAGAACCGCCAATGTTCTAATCCTGATCAGGCTTTTCCTTTTTAAACGGTGGAAAACAATTTCACTTTTTGATAAATCGGCCAGGAGATGCAGGTTTTGAGGCGGCTTTATCTCGTTAGTACTCTGGCACGTACTGCGTTTCGCTTGTCGTGACAACACCCCCAGTCTTCCTTTTTTTGGGCATAGCGATGCCAATACGTTAAAAAATATACTTTTTCGCATGGTTTATTTAATTGAAATAATTTTAACTTTAGGCCAAACGATCCCATCCCGCCACTTACAAAAGCAGCAGAGATCGTAATCCGAAAGCCAGTAAAACATCCTGATCTAAGGCAAACGGTTAAACCTTTTTATTGAAATAAGAAATTAGGGTAAAAAAAGCCCTATAAGCAACAGTTATAACCAATTATAACCTTAACCTCATAAATGAACTGCTGCTATATAGGGCAAGGATATGAACTAAACAGGGTTTTTCGGCTTTAATGGGTATAACCAGTTAAAGGGACATTTCTGCGGAATACAAACATGGGACTGTGGATGATTTTGGGATATGGCAAAAACAGAAAAACCACCCTGATAAAAGGCAAACGAATAGCAAAATACGTTTGGTTTCTGTTTCATACTGTAATGGATTATAAAGGCAAAGAAGAATGGCGATAGATACGACACTATTAATACCCTGTTACTAAACCAAATATAACAAATTAAATTAAAATACGGTAATATATTACCGCAAATATTTTAAATAAGTTGGAGACTTTGAGGTCGCAACTATTTAACCTCGATGATCAAGAAAGACGGCTCAATTATTCAGAAAGATTTCGGTTTCAATTTGAAGAAAATCAGAAACAGTAAAGGTCTGAGTTTACGTGCCATGGCAACCAAGTGCGACATCGACGACAGCAACATTTCTAAAATCGAAAACGGTAAATTTGATGTTCAGTTATCAACGATTTTCGAACTCGCCAAGGGATTGGATATCCACCCAAAAGACTTATTGGATTTTTAAAAACAACGTAAGATATTGAAGGCGCATATAAGATTGCATGTTCCCCTATTTCTTGTATAGTTAAACAACGTGCAACCCGCAAAACAAATTTTTAACATCTTAGATGTTCTGTGGTGGTTAGTTAAAATAGCACGGCCTTTTGTTTTATCATCACCTAAAATACCTTAGATCACCTAAGCTGCAGGATGCAAAATTTTAAAATAATTTAAGACATTACACATATTGCTTCTATTGAACAATTAAGATACCGCCAAATTCTTATCAATAAGTAACGAAGCCAGTTCCTCCTGCTCTTCTGTTTCAAGCTGGATCATTCCATTAAATAATTCAAATAACTGCGATTGTTGATCGGATCTCAATAAAAGATCAATTAACCGTACCTGCACTTTTTTCTGATCGGTATTTAAACTACTAAACAGTTTTGGTTCTATTTCATATAAAGCCTTAATTAAGTTAAGCAAAACCGGCTTCTGTTTTTGTGATTCCCTTTCATCGGCATAAACAGGAAATATATCATCCTGCTCGTAGGTTTCAATCAACCGGCTGGCATATTCCTTCAAAAAGGGCTTACGTTTATCTTTAAGGTATGCCGTAAGTTCTTTGATTAAAAAGCGATACTCTGGAGCAGATTTGGCCGCACCGAATATGGCTACCTGCCCTTCGTTTTCGAAACTCTTAAAATCAAAATCACGGAAAAAATCACTGTCAATATAAATGCTGTGAAAATAATCATCGCTTTTTTTGTTTAGTGTGGTATAATCCTTGTAAATTTCTTCCCCACCAGCCAGAAAGTAATATTTAGATAGTTCTTTATGCAGGTTTTCTTTCCAATGCACATATTTAATTTTAAAGGTAACATTGGTATCGGCATAAAAAAGGTTAAACTCCTCAAGGCTTTTTACATTGCTGCTAAAATCCAAAGCCTCACCATTTACCACAATTGAATAGTTTTTATGCTTGTTCAGCTCAATAAACCAGCAAAATTCGTTAATCAGAAAAGGCAGCACCAGCTCCTGCATATCCTGCTCGCCAATCCGCAGGTTGGTAAATGAAACTGTTGTTCCGGCATTGCCGGTGCTGGTGAGCTGCGCTGTAAAATTATGACTGTAACTGTTTAAACCACCGGTACTGATCTGGATTTCGCCATAACGGAAGCCCTGTTCCGATTGATAAGTAGTTTGCCAGATGGCGTTATGCGCAAAAGTAAAAAAGGTAAGCCTACCAACCCCATTACGTCCGTGCATTTTCGAAGTATGTTTTGGTGCAACTATCTGAAGTGATTTTTCAGATTCGAAAAAAGGATCAAATTTCTGCTGCAAACGATCAAAATTGATACCGTATCCATTATCCGCAATGGTTAAACTTTCTAAAAGCCCCAGAGCATTGGCCACATAATCTATTTTGATGGTATCGGCATTGGCATCAAAACCATTCCAGATATACTCGGCAATAGCCTGTTTCTCATTATAGTTTTTGAGAACTTTTTGTATCCCTTTTGAAGTGATGTTAACTTTTACCGACATATAATACTAAATTAATTAGCAAATATATCAAATAATTGTAATCAATTTATTTAAGGACCTGATAAGTTTTAAACATTTCAAGCTCATGTGTTATTCTTCACGCTGGCTAAAATGCCTCCGGAGCTTCTCTTCTTCCAGATCGAGCAGCTCCAGCTGTTCCCTGATCAACTGATCGTTAATCTGTTCCTTTCTGTTCAGGTCTTTAAGTAAAATGCGCTGTTCGGCCATAATATCTTCTAGGGCAATCCGGTAATCATGGTAAAAGCCTTCGGTCCTTAATGTATTTTCTTCCTTTTCCCAATCTTTTAAAAACTCCATTTCGGCTTCGATGCGGATTTTAATCGACCTGATCATATCATTATGTTCCAGTGCATCGCGGTATTTCTCATCGAGGATTTTAAGGGATAACATAGATAGCTTTTTCCTTACCATCTGCTTTTGCTGTTCAAAAGAAACTGTATAATCAGGATCGGGCATATCTACCCATTTAATCAGCCATGGCAATGTTAAGCCCTGCAAAACCAGGGTTACCAGTATTACACTAAAGGTAATGAACAAGATCAGGTTACGCTGGGGAAAGGCCTCACCAGATTTTAAAGCCACCGGAATAGATAATGCCGCAGCCAGCGAAACCACGCCGCGCATACCTGCCCAACCAAATAACAGTGAAGCTTTCCAATTTGGGTTGGGATCGGCCGTGGTAATGAAATGACTGATAAAGCGCGTGAAATATAGAGCGCCATAAGTACTGGCCAATCGACCCAAAATTAAAACCAAGCATATGATGACACTATAACGGATGGCAGGCAAAAGGCCTTCGCTGCCTAAACCGTGGATAATTACGGGAAATTCCAAACCGATCAGCAAGAAAACAAAACCGTTAAGCACAAAGGCCACGGCTTCCCAAACATTGATGCCCTGCAACCGGCTACGATGGGTAAGGATACGGTCCCTCCGGGCCGAAAGGAACAAGCCGCCGCTTACCACAGCCAAAACTCCCGAATAATGAAACTCCTCTGCCGTCATGTACATTACATATGGCGTTAAAAAAGTAAGGATAATATCAATATTAGTGGTGGTGGGCAGCCATCGGTGCAGTGCATAAAAAACCAGGGCCACGGCAATTCCGATTAAAATACCCATTACAATTACCATTACAAAATTGCCTGCTGCCTCGGCAAATACAAAACTCCCGGTCATTACCGCTGCCAATGCAAAACGGAAAACCACTAAACTCGATGCGTCGTTAAGCAAACTTTCGCCTTCTAAAATGGTGCTAAGCCTTTTGGGAACTTTTACATTTTTTAGGATGACGGATGCAGATACGGCATCGGGCGGGGAAATAATACCTCCCAATAAAAAACCAAGTGCAAGGGTAAAACCCGGAATAAGGCTACGCGTGATCAATGCCACAACTGTAGAAGTGAAAATTACAATGGGAAAGGCAAAACTGCTGATTACCCTGCGCCATTTCCAAAAATCTTTCCAGGAGGTATTCCAGGCAGCCTCATATAATAAAGGAGGTAAAAAAATAACAAAAATGAGATCGGGTTCGATCTCGATATCCTTCAGGATTGGCAAAAAACTCAATGCCAAACCAACAATAACCAATAAAATAGGATAAGCCACCTTGATTTTTTGGGCCAGCATGACCACAAAAAGGATAACAGCAAGTAAAAAAGCGTATTGTATAATCAGTTGGTGCATAGAAATCTGGGACTTTGTTCTAAAATACGACTTTTGGACTGATTGCAAAATCGTTTTAGAACAGATCTTTTTTTTCTGAAAATTTGGTTTTTCTATTATAAAGCCATAATTTCTACCCTGTAATAGGTCATCCCAACTTTTTTACATTGGTTTAATTAATGAGAACCATACTTTTTCTTATCGCCTTCATCACAGCAGGCATTATATGCGCTGCCCAACCAGTTATTCAGGTTGAGAAGCAATCTTTTGTCAATATAGGAAAATCGGCATTTTACTGGGAAGATAGCCTGGGAACCACATCTTTCGAACAGGTAGAGCAATTTAAGACAGAACGGTTTTCGAAAGGCAATTCGGCGATATTTAATGGTGGCACCAGCGGAAAGGTTTGGTGGATGAAAATCAGGTTCGAACGGAACAGTCAAACCCTTCCCTATCTTTTTATCGACTATGCGAATATCGATTCCATCAGTTTGTTCTATCGCGATACCCAGGGGAAACTCAACATGGTTAGTTCGGGAATGTTCAACCTTAAAAACAGTGATGCTTCGCTAGGCACAGGTTATGCCTTTCCTTTACATCTTGCTAAAGCACCAATTGGCGAAGTTTATATCAGGATGCGGGCAATGAACACCCTCCTGGTACCCGCCAAACTGGTTACCGAATCGGTTTTAAACCACCAACTGATTAAGAACTATAGCTTGCAACTGATTTATATGGGCATTGCATTGATGATCCTTATTTTTCACGTTTTCATGTACATCGTTACCAGGAGCAAACTTTTTGCCTTATATATCGCAAGGGTTGTTTTTCTTTACTTCATTGTAATGGTATGTTACCTGCAGGGCTACGGTTTATTGCTGGGGCAGTTTGCGGCAAAATTTATCTTAGTACACGCGCATTTCTTTATCGCCCTGGGCTATATCTGCACCATCCTGTTCAACAGCTATTTTTTAAAACTTAAACGGCAGCTACCGCAGCTCAACATATTCTTTATTGCGCTGATAATTGGCTGGGGACTGATCCTGATCTGCTCTTTATGGGACGGAAGAAGCATAACCAATGCACTTACACAGATCTTTTTTTTATTAACCTCACTTCTATTTCTTTATAGCAGTATTAAGGTTATTATCATACGGGGATACGCCAAAAACAATCCTTTGATCTGGTGTTATGTATTTGGCTGGATCCCGGTTGCACTGGTTTCCCTTTATTTTGTTCTTAGTTTGATGGAGCTTATCCCTTTTCAATCCTATAGTTTTAATCTGCTTACTTTGGCAGGAATAGTAGAGGGTGTACTGATCAGCTTGGGGCTTTTTGGACAGCGGCTAAGGCTACTGGCAAGGCACAATGCCCATTTCCGCCGGCAGCGGATCCTTTTGCACGAGCAGATGGAAGGTTACCGCAATCAGCTCAATAAAAAAAATACCTTGCCTGCAGAACATTTATCGCTAAAGGCGCTCGTTGAACTTGCCCAGTCGCGTGACCCTTCTTTTATGAAAAGGTTTAAGGAAACTGAAGCCATGTTTATGGAAGCGCTGCTCCGTATTTCACCGCAACTGCTACCTGCAGAATTAGAACTCTGTGCCTATATCAGGTTAAACTTCGATACCAAGGAAATTGCCCGTACCTCCAGGTTAAGCGTACGCGCAGTAGAAAGCCGCAAGTACAGGCTCCGTAAAAAATTGGGCATAGATGGAGAAACAAATATGCATACCTGGATGCTTGACATCACTAAAACGTCCTAAATAACATACAAAATCTATCACCAATGAGTTTTTACGTCGTTTTAACGGTTAAATCCAAAAAACAGCTTAAAATGCTTTACTACAAGTATTTGACTCGGCTTGCGTAGAAATGCGTAGTGCTAAAAACTACCTGCCGCACCCTCTTTGCATATAGTTAATGGAGTGCAAGCGGTGCGATACCGTATAAACTAAACAGACTAAACCTTTTTTTGTCTGGATTGTACTCATTTTTTTGCCATGTCGGCAGAAACGGTCTTATCCGGGATGATTTGTTACACGACTGACGGCATGGCTTAATAAAAACGTTAATTCACCAAAAACCATATCCCATGAAAACCAAACTCAACACCATTTTATTTTTATAACTGTAAACCAATTAGTTAAAAACGCTGCGTATTAGTGCGTAGATAAATATTTTGATTAGCCTTAAACGCTCTATTCCTTTGTCCCTATCTCTATAAAATAACATTTAAATATTGCTGTACCGCAGGAGGTAAACATGGGACAGTTTATCCTTCTGCACAACAGCATATTAGAACTATGAAACCGAACTACACACCCGCACAGATTATTGGCAGCATCCACGAATTTTATAATGGTGGAGAACCTGAAGAAATATGCGCCGAAATGGCCATTGATAAGCCTTGCTTCGATGCCTGGATCAGGGATTATGGCAGTATTGCCAACGAACTGATGGAGCTGAGGGATGAAAACGAAACATTGCGACAGATGTTTACCAACTTAAGCCTTGTTAACCAGAGCTTACGGAACTCGCTCGACAGCCTTACGAGAACAGATTCGAAAATACTAGAATTATTGATTAAAAAACGCGGCGCCGGCAGCCTCAGCTATCCCTAACAAAATATAAATGCGATCCGTGAATAAATCCAGGATACTGATTATCGAAGATCACCATGCAACACTTGATGCAATACGGATGATCTTCGAATTTGAAGGTTATGAAGTTTTAGGTCTTTCGGGCACGATGGATTTGCACACACAAGTGGCCTCTTTTTTACCAGATGTAATTTTAATCGATGTTTTATTGGGCACCACCGATGGACGGGCAATATGTACCGAGCTCAAACTGTCGGCACATGCAGCAATCCCCATTCTTTTGATGTCGTCGAGAAATGGTTTTCAGAATAGCACTTACTACAAAAAACATTGGGACGATTACATCGAAAAACCTTTTGAAATGGAAACCATCACCGAAAGGGTGAAATTACTTATTGCGGATCCAAAGAAATAAATGTTTTAGCCAAAAAGATCGCTGCTGAGGTAGCGGTCTCCCCGGTCGCAGGTAATAAACACAATGGTTCCATGATCGAGTTCCGAAGCCAGCCTCAAGGCGGCAGCACAGGCGCCACCTGAACTCATTCCGGCAAAAAGCCCTTCTTCTTTGGCCATCCTCCTCGACATTATGGTTGCCTCTTCCTGCGCAATATCCATCACACGATCTACACGTTCGGGTTCGAATATTTTAGGCAGGTATTCTGTTGGCCAACGCCTGATGCCCGGTATTGATGAACCTTCGGTAGGCTGGCAGCCCACAATCTGTATAGCCTTATTCTGTTCTTTAAAAAACCTCGAACAGCCCATAATGGTACCTGTTGTGCCCATCGAACTTACAAAATGCGTAATCTCACCATTGGTATCCTTCCATATTTCAGGTCCGGTGGTTTTATAATGTGCCAAATAATTATCGGGATTGGCAAACTGGTTAAGTAAGAAATAGCCTTTGCTGCTTCCTTTATCTTCGGCATAATCGCGGCACTCTTCAATACTTTCTAAAAGGGTTACCTTGGCCCCGAAAGCTTCCATGGTTACTTTACGTTCGCGGGTAGAGTTTGCCGGCATTACCAATTCGATATCGAGGTTGTACAAGCTGGCAATCATAGCGAGCGCAATACCGGTATTACCGCTGGTTGCTTCTACCAGTTTTGTTCCGGGTGTTATTTCTCCACGTTCTATTGCGCTTCTGATCATATTGAGCGATGCCCTGTCTTTTACACTTCCACCAGGATTATTGCCTTCCAGTTTTGCAAAAATCTTTACCGCCGGGTTGATATTCATTTTTTGAAGTTCAGCCATGGGCGTATTTCCGATCAGATCGATTATTCCTGCCATATTATCTTGATTAAATCGTTTCCTTGTGGTTTCTTATGGTAATTATTGGAGAATGGTAAGCAGTTGAAAAAGGTGCAATGCTTTCGGTTAGCCATACGTTACCGCCAATAATGCTATCGTGGCCGATAATGGTTTCGCCACCTAAAATAGTAGCACCCGAATAAATCACCACCCTATCTTCTACCGTTGGGTGCCGTTTACTGCCTGCCAATGTTTTTTTAACACTCAACGCACCCAGTGTTACCCCCTGGTACAGTTTTACATATTGACCGATGGTGCTGGTTTCGCCGATTACAATCCCTGTACCATGATCGATATAAAAATACTCGCCGATTTTTGCAGCCGGGTGGATATCAATCCCTGTTTTAGAATGTGCATATTCGGTCAATATTCTTGGTACCAACGGTATATTGAAATTATATAGCAGATGCGCTATCCGGTAAAAACAGATGGCATAAAAACCAGGATAAGTTCTGATTACCTCGAAACGGCTCTGTGCCGCCGGGTCGCCTTCGTAAATGGCTACAATATCGGTATTCAATATGTGGTACAGTTCCGGTAATGCTGCAAAAAACTCTCCCGCAGCATCTTTGCAATCGCTGTTTTTTAGCTTGCAGCTTGCGGCAATAATGTCGTAAAGTTCGAGTTCCAAAGCCGAAACTGTTTCTTTTACTTCCTCAACCGTTGAAAAAGCTTTAGGCCCGTTTTCGGGAAAGAGCACCTGGATCAGTTTTTCGGCCCATCGGAATATGACTTTATTGGGCGGAATATTGGGCTGCTCAAGCGGGTTCTTAAATATTTGTTCAAAAAAATGGTTATCCATAATGGTGGTCGTGCCCAGCCGATCTGCTCATCGACTAGATATATAGATTTAATCGCTAATGTAGGTTTTGTTTTTTTAAACCGGAACTAATGGCCAAGTTTTATGATAAAAATGGCTGGGAGATAACAAAATAGTTTGGAGTTTTGAGTTGAGAGTCCGAAGTCCTTAGTCTGCAGTCTTTAGTCGATTAACTATTTGGGAGGAAACACAGCGGAATTGATCCTTCGACTCCGTTCAGGATGACAGCTTAAACAAAAAACCGTCATCTCGACCGAAACGCAGTGGAGTGGAGAGATCTATGAAGTAATCCTCCATAGATTTCTCGGCTGCGCTGTGCTCCGCTCGAAATGACGGTACGAGGGAACCGTTATTTTTTCTGTTCAGATAAGAAAGTAACCAAAGAGGCCAGTTCTTCGTAAGATAGCGAATTGGCCAAACCCTCTGGCATCATCGAGTTCTCCATTTCTTTACGTGATAAGATATCGCCTGCCTTGATGGTAAAAACTTCGCCGGCAATGTTACGCAAAACTACTTTAGCAGCAGTTTCTTCTGTAATAAAACCCATATAGGTACGGTCGCCTTTTGCGGAGATCATTACCGTTGCAAAACCCTGTGAAATTGAAGCACTAGGTTTTAATATCGATTCGGCAATCTGTTCGCGGTTCATGATCGAGCCGATCTGTCCCATAAACGGACCTTTCATTTTCTCTGTTTTGCTTAAACTATGGCAGGCAATGCAACCCTGGTTGTTAAAAATATTCCGTCCTTTTAACGGGTCGCCCTGTAATTTATTGATGGCCAGCAATACATCTTCAATAGATGATTTACCAACCTGGCCTTTTTTGTTCTTAATTTTTTCGAGGTCGATTTTTGGTTCTTCAGTTGCAGCAACTTTTTCTTCAACGGTAAATTCAGGGATATCCATTCTCTCGCGTGCATTTAAATCAACATAAAACTGTTTGCCCTGGGCACCTGCTTTTACGGCTTCATCCTTTAAAAATTTTTCGATTACAGGGGAAGCTTCCCAACTTACTGCTTTAAAGTATGGTCCGTGCGAATCAGGACGTGTACCCCACCACCAGGAAGCGTCGTAAGCGATTTCTTTTTTATATAAACGTCCTAAAGTAACCAGGATCTGCTGTTTTAATTTTTCATCTTTCGATTGATTATAAGTTTCAATCAATCCGTTTACCACTTTCGGATTATGCATGTAGCGCAATGCCCAAAGTGCCAATGTTGAATTTTCAGTTCTAACCGCAGCGAGTAAGGGATCAACTGCATTAAGCGCTACCAAAGCACGTACTGCAAGGTGTGGCAATATAATGGCGGCATTTGGCGTAGCGTGCGGACCTTCGGTACCTTTTGCAGGGGCAACAAACGAAGCCGGCACTTTGATATTTAAAAGCACATTCGCAACTTCTGGCCTGCCCAAACGGTTTAAACCGATAATAGCAGCTGCCTGAACACGTGGCGAAGTATCTTTAAGGCCTTCTAAAAATGGTTCAACCGGTACTTTATCAATATAGGTTTTACGATCGGTAAGTGCTTTTAATGCAAATTCTTTTAAAGCGTTATCTTTTGTAAATCCTACCAGTGTGGCAATGCCGTTTTCTTTGGCCAGCTGGGCATAAGTAAATAAACCGGCAATGCGAACATCAAGCGCTAAACTTTGATCAGAAGCTGTTTTTAAAGCGGTTTCTGCTGCCTGTTTGCTGTTACGGAAAATCAGTTCCTGCGAAGCATTTAGACGTGCAACGGCACTGTTCGATTGTAATAATTCGGTGAGCTTTTTAACTGAAAGCTTTTTAACATCCGGAAAAGCCTTGTAAGTCCAGTTGTTTGGCACTGCACGCACAATATATCCTTTATCAGGACTGCCCGAATAACCTGCGCCATCCCATGCCGAAAGGTAAAGCCTTCCCGATCCATCCACATCAAGGTCGGTGATCTGTGGCAATTTGATAAATTCTTCATCCTTCTGGGTAAAAGTTGGCCCATCGGCCGTAACCCTGTGGATGTACAACATGCTTCGGCCCCAATCGGCCATCATAGGTACATGGTTATATTTCTCAGGCCAGTTCGGTTCATCCATAAATAATGCACCTGTTCCCGATCCACCGCCTAAATCAGCCAATGCAGGGATAATTTCGTCGGTAAAATTCTGGAACAATACCGGATACCCATATTCTCCGGATTGGATGTGGTGCGAAAAACGAACGTTCCATCCGCCACCATCATTGGTATTTTCGCGGGTAAAAACATTCATGTACGGATCAATGGCGACATCATATACGTTACGTGTGCCATGGGTGTAAACTTCCATTTCGGTTCCATCAGGGCGTACGCGTAAAATACCGCCTCCTAACATGGTGAGCTTTTTACCAGAGCGATCAACCGCATCATGAAAGCCGAAATCGCCTACAGAAATGTAGATCCAGCCATCAATCCCCATCCTAATGCCATTGGTGGCATGGTCGGTACCGCGCTCGCGGATATATTTTGCATTACTGATGTGTTCGATAAGTGGTTTTTCCGGGCCATCGGCTTTGCCATCACCATCTTTATCTTCAAAAACAACAAGATCCATACCTGTTGCCTGTTTGGTCTCTTTTGAAAAAGTGGTGTGCAGTACAAACACCTGGCTTCCCTGCACAATAATACCGCGTGGATTATCTACTTCGGCAAAATCGATATGTTGATCCATCTTGCCATCGTTATCTTTATCAATCAATTTAAGGATATGGCCTTTACCCTGCTCTTTACCCAAAGAGCCGATCATATCTACACCAACATATACCTCACCGGTTGGCGCAACAGCCAAACAGGCCGGGCTTGGCGTAACATCTGGGCCTGCAAAGTTGGTAATGGTTAATTCTGGCGGTAATGCGGGTTGGGTTTGGGGTTCGTGAAAAAAGCTTTTAAGTCCAAAAAAGACCAAAGCGAAAGAAATGAAACTAAGAGAAAATTTAATCATTTGTGTGTTATTGTTTTTTGGTTAGTTGTGGCGTAAACATACAAAAAATTACAAATTACTGTTTGCCACAATTTTGTTCAATTTGAAGCAGATATTAACCCTAGGGTAAAACTTGATAATTTAACCTAAAAAGACATAAAACTTAACACAATTCAATATAAATCAGCAAGATAATGGATTTAAGGATGAAATATCACTTAAAAACGGATCAAAAGATACTAATAATCAAAATTATGTAAATAAACCCTCTTTTAATTTGTTAGGGAGCAGATATTTTGTTATATTTACTAAATCCAACATTCATTAAATCAGTATGTTATGAAAAATATTTTTTATTTCTTCCTGACTGCTCTGATCTCCTCCATTGCGCTGCTAATTACACAGGATTCGATTGATCCTGAACTGGTTTACAGCACTGTGGTTTTAATATGGATTCTGTACATCTGGTACCATATTTATGCTGCTGATAAGAGGAATTACAGCGAGTAGCCTGTATATCAATTAAATTTTGTTTTCCTGCCTAATCTGGTTGGGAATTGTCAATTATTGTCTTAAATTTTAGGTTCAATTTATTACTGAATCCTATCATTCTTCCTATCTGCGCCTGTGATTTGCACTTTTTAACTAAAACGTATCTTTATTTAACATTTAGCTAAGGTGTAGGAGCAATTAAAGTTGTTATCTTCGTCAAGAAAACTAAACCAAAAGTGTTTACGTTTATATTAGAAGCAGGGCAAAATTGCCCTGGTAAACAAATGGCTTATATGAACTTGGATTATCCCCCCTCGTACATGGGGTTGATAAGAGAACAAGATCATGAAATCAAAAGCAAAATTCCCATGTCTATCGGGAAACACCTTTTACGCCGAAGTACGCCGTAGGGTAAATAACGACTTTAAGGAAAACAACAGAAGCACCAACGCCAATAAACTCATGTGGTTTAAGGCGGCACTTTTCCTTAGCCTATTTCTGGCCTTCTATCTCACCATACTCCTTTTACCATTACCGCCTATTATTCTTTCTGTTTTAACCATCTTATTGGGTGCAACCTGTGCATTTATTGGCTTTAATATCTGCCATGATGCCATCCACGGTTCGTTTTCGAGCTCAAAACGCATCAATTCTTTTTTCAGTTTCCTGTTTAACATGGTTGGGGCAAATCCTTATGTTTGGAACATTACCCATAATGTGGTGCACCATACTTATACCAATATCCCTGGCCACGATGAAGATATTGAAATAGCACCTGGATTGATCAGGATCTGTGATGAAGATGAATTGAAACCGCACCAGCGTTTTCAGCAATGGTATGCTTTTCCGTTATACAGCCTGGCTTCACTTTCGTGGGTTTTCCGCAAGGATTATAAAAAGTTTTTCCAGAAAAGTGTGGGTGCCTGTCAGCATAAACATCCAAAAATTGAATATTTTAACCTGTTTTTCTATAAATTCCTTTACTATTTCATTTTTATCGGTTTGCCTATTTTGGTGATGCCGCTTTTATGGTGGCAGGTTGTAATCGGCTTTGTGCTATTGCACATGGCCCAGGGCTTAACCATGGGGCTGGTTTTTCAGCTGGCACATGTGGTAGAAGGAACAAATTTCCCTTTAACCAATGCAGCAGGCAACATGGAAGAAACCTGGGCAGAACACCAAATGCGCACTACAGCCAATTTCGCTACCGAATGCCGTGTTTCGGCCTTTTTTCTGGGTGGTTTGAACCGACAGATCGAACACCATCTTTTTCCTAAAATCTGTCATGTACATTATGGACGGATATCGGGTATTGTAAAACAAACGGCATTGGAATTCGGGTTACCTTATCACGAAAACGCAACTTTTTTATCGGCAATGCGATCGCACTTTAGGATATTGAAGAAAATGGGAAGAGCGGTTTAGTTCTTAGTCCAGAGTCTTGA
>NZ_DJDT01000170.1 GCF_002432345.1 Pedobacter sp. UBA5917 | reverse complement strand
AAGCGCTTTGTCAATCCAGCAATGTGCTTCACACAAGGACCGCCCACATCAAAAAAACAGCGGCACTTTATTTTGTGCAGTAAGTTTTTTATAAACTACAGTATTTGCAAGGGCTGCACAAAACCACTGCGTTTTAGGTTTGTTAGTGCAAATTGTTCTGTTTTGCAACTGTTTTTTTGATTCACCCGCACCTGGGATTGACGGCGTTCTTAGGTAAAACCTGATGGGTTTTCGAAGCAAGCTAGCATAACGCCTTAAAAATAGGTGTCCACACGATAGTCCGTGATCAGGAGACAAGTAGTTATTAAATTATTTTTTCATCAAACGGATATAAGGTCAGATCAGTAAAATTAATAAACGTCTCTTTAACGTTTTTGGGAACGTTTGCACACTTTTTTAGTTAAATTTGGTTTCAAACGGTTTTTAGTTTGTAAAATTGTTACATCAACGTAACCAAATATAAACAAACAATAACATCCCGAAATAGAATTATATTCTACATGCAAGCGATTGCAGCATCTTAAAGTAACCAAATCACTTCAAAATAAACCACAATTTATGAGCAGAGTTCTACTCTTTTTAGCATTTTTCGCTTTTTTTGGATTATCTGTTGCGAAAGCACAGAACAGACAGCTTACCGGAACGGTAAAAGATAAAACCGACGGACAGGTATTGGTTGGGGTTAGCGTAAGCGTAAAAGATTCGAAAGCAGGGGCCAGCACCGATGCAAACGGGATCTACAAAATCACCATCCCATCAAAAGGTACAATACTAACATTTACCTATGTGGGCTACAAAACCAAAAACGTAACCATTACCGATCAAACCAAGCTTGATGTTAATCTGGAAGAAGATGCCAACACCTTACAGGAAGTTACGGTAAACATCGGTTATGGCTCAGTACGTAAAGAGGCATTAACCGGTTCGGTTTCGTCAGTTACCGGCAAAGATATCGATCAGTTTCCGGTAAGTACAGCGGCACAGGCATTGGCAGGTAAACTTGCCGGAGTATCGGTTACCACAACCGAAGGAAGCCCTGGCGCCGAAATCGTAATCAAAGTGCGTGGCGGAAGTTCGCTTACAGGCGATAACTCACCATTGTACATTGTAGACGGGATCCAGGTAGAAAACGCCTTATCTATTTTATCGCCGAACGAAATCCAATCGATTGATGTGTTAAAAGATGTTGCCTCTACTTCAATCTACGGTAGCCGTGGTGCCAATGGCGTAGTTATCATTACCACCAAAAGCGGTAAAAAAGGAAGACCGGTTGTTTCTTTCGACGCATATGCCGGTGCACGTCAGATTGTGAACAAACTTGATGTAATGAACCCTTACGAGTTTATCAAATATCAGTATGAGCTATATAACAACAATACCAATCAGGATGTTAAAGATACTTTTACCAAAAAGTATGGCACATTCGAAGATCTCGATATTTATAAAAACATCCCGAATATCGATTGGCAGGATAAAGTTTTCGGCCGTCAGGCATGGAGTAATACCGAAGTGGTAAACCTATCGGGGGGCACTTCTAAAACAACATACAATGTTTCGGTAAATAACACCAAAGAAGATGGCATCATGCTCAATTCGGGTTATAGAAGAACTTTTGCATCGGTTCGTTTGGATCATAAATTTACAGATAAATTAAGGGTAGGTTTAAATGCGCGCTACAGTGGGCAACGTGTTGATGGTGTAGGTACCAGCTCAACAGGTTCGCAGGGCACCAACCGTTTAAGAAACTCGGTACGTTATCAACCTTATTCGGGTGGCAGCGATTCGGGCGATTTATTCGATGCTGATTACCTTACAACAGGTTTAACCAACCCGATTACCCTGGCCAACCAGGAACTAAAATACGACTACCGTAACGACCTGATTTCGAGCGGTTATGTACAATACTCTATCCTTAAAAACTTAACCATCAAAAGTACGGTGGGTTATAACCGCACAAACAGGCATACCAATACCTTTAACGGCCCGGTAAGTAATGTGGCGCGGAACAATGCCGGTTTACCTGCTATCCAACTGGATACGGTATCACAAAGATCATTTATCAACACCAACACCATTAATTACAGGCCAAATCTGGGCAAGGATCACAGTCTCGATTTATTGGTAGGGCAGGAGATCAATATGGTTGATATCGATTCGAGGACCACGGTGCTTAAATTTTTACCGATCAACATTAGTGCTGATGATGCTTTTGTAAGCAGCGCTCCGGCAAATACCATACAGGACAGGCCGACTTCGCTGATCTCGGGTACGAGGCAATTTTCGATTTTCGGTCGTGCCTCATACGGCTTTCAGAATAAATACCTGGCCACTGTAAATTTCAGGACGGATGCATCATCATTATTTGCGGCAGGTAAACAATGGGGATATTTCCCTTCGGCGCAGGTTGCCTGGAGGGTTACAGAAGAGAAATTTATAAAAGACCTGAATCTGAATTGGCTCGATAATTTTAAAGTGAGGTTTAGTTATGGTGCCGCGGGGAACAACCGCATTGGTCAGGATTTGTTCAGAACCTTATTTTACTTAAGCTCAACAACAGGTGGATATGCCGATACCGATTCGGGCGTATCAACAGGCTTAATTTCGGGTACGGCCACAGGAAATATTTTATCAAACCCGAATATCACATGGGAAACCAATATTTCTAAAAACCTCGGGATTGACATCGACCTGTTTAAAAACAAATTATCGCTTAATTTAGATTATTACGATAACCGCACGAAAAACCTGCTGTTAAATGCAAACGTACCGCAAACCACCGGTTATGCCACACAACAGCAAAATGTGGGTAAAACGCAGAATACTGGTCTGGAGCTTCAGTTAAATTACCAGGCCATTAAAACCAAAGATTTTAGCTACAATACCAGTTTCAACATTTCTTTCAATAAAAATAAAATTGTCGAATTACAGAATGGGGTGAACTCTTACATCACCCAATCGGGCTGGGTAAACAGTTTAGGTGATTTTAAAGTAGAGGTTGGCAAACCTGTTGGTCAGTTTTACGGTTTTATTTCTGACGGCCGTTACACGGTTGACGATTTTACCTATGTACAGAATGCCACTACCGGGGTTTACACCTATACGCTTAAGCCAACTGTGGCAAACAGCAGGGTATTGTTGGGTAACCGCGATCCGCAGCCGGGCGATATGAAAGTTCAAAAACTTTCTTCTTCATCGAGTATGATGATTGGCGACGACGACAGAACGGTTTTAGGCACCGCACAACCGAAATTTACAGGAGGTTTTAATAACCAGTTTGCCTACAAAAACTTCGATCTTACGGTATTTGTAAACTTCAGTTACGGCAGCAAGGTATACAATGCCAACAAGCTCGAATTTACCTCGCAGTACAATGTTAAGGATAACAACCTGCTTGCAGTAATGAACGATAGGTGGCAGAATTTTGATGCCAACGGGATTAAAGTAACCGATCCGGCAACGTTAACGGCCATGAACGCCAATACCACCTTGTGGACACCAACTACCGGAAACTATGCACTAACTTCTTACGCCATTGAAAACGGCTCTTTTTTAAGGATCAGCAACCTGACACTGGGTTACAGCTTACCGCAGAAAATGATGAAAAGAACTGGTTTTATCTCCAAATTAAGGGTTTACGGAACGGTTAACAACCTGTATACCATTACGGGTTACACCGGTTACGATCCGGAAGCAAACACCCGCCGATCGAATCCACTTACCCCGGGCATAGATTATGCGGCTTACCCACGCAGCCGGTATATCCTTGCTGGTATCAACATGGTATTTTAACCTCAACATTAAAGAAAATGAACAATAAATTTATAAAATCGGCTTTAATGGTAATTGCTGTTGGAGCATTGAGCATAACTACTTCCTGTAAAAAATATTTAGATGTACAATCGCCTTCAACTTCATCACCCGATGTTGTTTTCGAAAGCACAGCCAATACAAATGCTGCCATAATTGCTGTTTACAACCGTTTATGTGGCGATAATGGTTACGGAAGTCGTATTTCTACCTTATTCGGTTTAACTGCTGATGATTTTAAAACATCAGGTAGTTACAGCTCGTCCGACCGCAGGGGGATTAGCATGTACGGAGCCAGTTCGGATAATACCGATCTGATTAACCCTTTTCTACAATTGTACTCGGGCGTGGAGCGTGCCAATATCTGCATCAAATACATTCCTGCTTCGAAATTATACGCCAATGGTTCGGATGCCGAAAAAACCGTTATGAAACGTTATTATGGCGAAGCCTTAACCTTAAGGGCGCAGTTTCTTTACGAGCTGATCCGCAACTGGGGTGATGTACCGGCTTCATTTGTTCCATCAGCAGATGCCGAAACTTTATACGGGCCAAATGTAGACCGCAATAAAACCTACGATCAGATGATTGCCGATTTAAAAATGGCCGAAGATCTTGTTCCATGGCGAAGCGGAATTACCGAATATGGCAGTTTCCGTTATACCAAAGGTGCTATTAAAGGCTTAAGGGCCCGAATTGCATTGGCAAGGGGTGGTTATTCATTACGTACAGCCAGCCATACCATGGAGCGCAGCAGTGATTACTTAACCTATTATAAAATTGCTTTTGATGAATGTTTGGATATCGTGAACCACCGTTCGGAACACAGTTTAAATCCGGTTTACGAAAATGTATTTAAAAGCCTGCATACCACAACACGTTACGATGATGCCCACGAACTAATGTTTGAAGTGGCTGCTTTTGGCGGTAATGCATCAACAGATAGTAAATTGGGTTATTACAACGGCATCCGCTTTAACTCTGCCTCTACTTTTGGTTCGGGCGGTGGTGGTATGAATGCCATTCCGACTTATTTTTACGAATTTGATGCTACCAAAGATTGTCGCAGGGATGTAACCATCGGCGTCTTCGAAATTGTAGCCTCATCAAAAAAGATCGTCAATACTTTATTTAACATGACAGATGGGAAGTTCCGCAAATCGTGGACAGCCTTTAACAATTCATCTGCTTCGCAAACCTTTGGAGTTAACTGGCCAATGTTGCGTTTTTCTGATATCCTGTTGATGTACGCAGAAGCTGATAACGAAATAAACGGTGCTCCATCGGCCGCCGCGGTTAGTGCTTTGCAGGAAGTGCAGAAACGTGCCTATGCAGGTTTCGAAACACAGATTCCGGTTACTCCACTAGATAAAACCGGATTTTTTAATGCCATTGTTAGAGAACGTTTATTGGAGTTTGGCGGCGAGGGTATCCGTAAATACGACCTGATCCGCTGGAATTTATTAGGGAGCAAATTTGATGAAACACGTACCAAGATCCGTGCACTGATTAACGGAACGGGCGATTATGCGAACGTACCGAATTACATTTATGCCAAAGAGAGCAATTATCTTTTAGGCACCAGTGTTAACGAAGTGGCTACGCTCGATCTCTATGGCGGTGTTCCGAACAATGTATTTACCTCACCAGGATTGAACACGTCAACCGCGCCAACCGGCTATACCACTAAAAACTGGAGAAAAGCAGTTACCGAGGATAATTCGATCACCAGTACCTCTACAGGTATTGCCTTTTATTTCGAAGCCAATAAAAAAGAACTTTTCCCATACCCTAAAACCACTTTGATCGAAAATCCGAGCATGGTTCAAAATTTTGGTTATTAACTTATTTATAACATAAATGATGAAAAGAATTACAAATCAATTTGGGCTTAAACTGATGATGTTATTGTTGATGGTTGCCGTACTGGCCTCATGTAAAAAGGAGGATGATGTACCGACCGATCCGGCCCGTATATTCAAGCCCAGCGATGTCAAAATTGCAGCAGGTGAAACTTCAGCCAAGTTAACCTGGACTACACCTTTAATGTCGACAGGAAAAACATTTAAATACAGTATCGATTTTTCTACCGATTCGCTGTTCGCAACCATCAATTATTCTACTACTGCCGATACGGCGGGG
>NZ_DJDT01000168.1 GCF_002432345.1 Pedobacter sp. UBA5917 | reverse complement strand
AGTTAACCAATTAACCAGTTTAAACAGTTAACCCAATTAACTAATCTACAACCCAAACGATGCCGATGCACTTAAAACTGAGCCGCTCGAAGTACCTTCGCCTTTCAGTTCGCCATCTACATAAATCTGGGCTTTTAATGTTGAGCTAGCATTCGCACCTGTTGCACCACCGGCAATATTTAATGAAATGGTTCCTGCAGGCACCGTAATTTCAGGGCTGCTCCAGGTGGTTCCGCTCAGGCTTGTTGCCGTGGTAACCTGGCCATCGTAACCATAAACCACGGTGCTGATGTTGCTGCCAGCAGAGGCTACGAGTTTAAACACAACCTTGTGCGAACTTTTTGAAGGTGTTTCTGCATCGTCTTTTTTACACGACATTAAGCCGGTAACCAGGATCATTGCAAAGAAAGAAAGTACAAATGTTTTAATTTTGATGTTTTTCATAATTAGACTTTAAAAAATAGAACTGCAAATAAACAAAGGTGTGTTTTGTTGTACAATAACCACAAAACACCATTTTTTTCTACCTGAATTCAGGTATATTCTAGTTTTATTTCGGGTTGATAGATAAAGCGTGCATTTTTAGTTCAATGAAATACTATACCCTTATACTTTTATTACTGATTTTCTGCCATTTAACCGGAAAAGCCCAACTCCAAGCTGCCGATCAACAATATACCGATAGCCTTAACCGGATTATTAATGGAAGTACGGCCGATAGTTTAAAAGCTGTAGCCGGATTTAAACTAACCGATTTCTGGGCAGAACATGATAGCACTAAAGCCGTATTTTATCTGAAGAATGCCAGAAAGCAGAGCAGAAAATATCCACTTCTTTTTGCCAGATCGTACTGGTTCGAATCTTTGATCTATATTGAAAAAGATTATGTAAAGGCAGAAAAATTACTCATCCGCGCCGATTCGTTATTGACAAAATTCAGCACAAAATATGTTTACCGCTTAAGATCGATGGTTTGGCATAACTATGCTTTGATACAACAGCATAAAGACGATCTTAAAACTACGCTCGATATCCTGATTAACCGTGTTTTACCCCTTTCAAAAAAAGCCGGCGACAAGGAATTTACGGGAACGGAATATGTTTCTATCGGTACAATATTCACAAACATAGGCCAGTATGATAAAGCAGCTCCCTACCTGCAAAACGGCCTTAATGCATTAAAAGATGCCAGTCCGGATAAATATTATCTCTTGGTTAATGTGTATATTTCCATCTCGCAAAATTATTATCATCAAAAGAACTATAGCCAGACAAAAAAGTACCTCGACCTCGCAAAAACAATACTGGATAAATCAGACCATGTTCGCACAGGTTATCCAATGGCTATATTCTGGCTCGATTATTATAAAAGTACCACGCGTTATTTCATCAACACCAACCAAAAAGGGCTTGCCTTGGTGGATGCTAATAAAGCCATAAAACTGGCAGAAGAATTAAACGACAACTATACACTGCAGGAAATCGTTTTTGAAAAATACAGGATTCTTTTTGAGCAGAAAAAATTTGATCAGGCAAAAAAAACGCTGCTACAGATCGTTAACCAGCCAGAGATAAATACCCTTGCTACCAACAAACTCAAATTAACCGAATCACTGTCGGAAGTAAATTATGCACTCGGAAATATTAAAGAGGCCTACCAGTTGCTCAAAAAAAGTAAAACATTAAGCGACAGTTTAAACGAAGGCAAAACCAAAGAAGAAATTAATGCTTTAGAGATTAAATACAAGGATGCCGAAAACCAGAAAAAGATTGCCCACTTAAATGCAGAAAGAAAACAGCATGCAGTAATGATCGAAAAAAACAAAATCACTACCCTATTGCTGGTTGCAGCATCTTTTTTTCTACTGGTGATTATTGCGCTCCTCTATTTCTATTTTAACGGCTATAAAAAACTGGCAGAACAGCGCGCCATCAACTACCGGCAAAAAGTAGCCGATCTGCAACAAAAACAGCAATTGGAAATTAGCCGTGCCATGCTTAATGCCGAAGAAAAAGAAAGAAACAGGGTGGCGCAGGATCTGCACGATGGACTTGGGGGTATGTTATCGGGCTTAAAAATCAATTTATCAAACTGGGCCAAACATAGTGAAATGCAGTTACATGATGTAGAATTACAGCGCATTGTTAACCAGCTCGATAGTTCAGTTACCGAGTTAAGGCATATTGCCAGAAACATGATGCCACAAACCTTGTTAAAATTCGGTTTGGAAGTTGCCCTTAAAGACCTGGCAGAATCGGCAATGGGCAATAATATGCACATCGATTTCCAGGCCCTGAATATTTCCAAAAACATCGCACTTGAAGAACAGATTATCATTTACCGCATTGTACAGGAAATTCTTACCAATATATTAAAACATGCCAGGGCCGATGAGGTGGTTTTACAGTGCAGCGAAAATGAAAAACATTTTTATATCACCATCGAAGATAATGGAACCGGTTTTGATACCTCAACCTATAAAAAAGGAATGGGAATTGAAAATATTAAAAACAGGGTAGCTTATCTTAAAGGAAGTTTAGAAATCGATTCTAAACCTGGCAATGGCACCAATATCAACATCGAAATCCCCATCAGCTATGAATAACATGATCAGATTGGCCGTTGTAGACGATCATCCCATCGTAATACAGGGCATTGTATCGCTCATCAATAATTTCGATAACATGGAAGTGGTGGGTAGTTTTCAATCGGGAAATGAGTTGATTGCTTTTTTAGGCAACAATAAGCTCGACATTGTATTGCTCGATATTATGCTGCCCGATATTAATGGTATCGAACTCTGCGCCCAGGTTAAAAAATTATCGTCATCTACTGCAGTAATTGCCATTAGTAACCATACCGAAAGGAGCATCATTATGCAGATGCTGCAAAATGGTGCCTGCGGTTATATCCTAAAAAATGCATCGGTAGAAGAATTAAAAAACTGTATCGAAACTGCACTTAACGGCGAGCTGGCATTTAGTAAAGAAGTGATGGAAATTATTGCGAAACCATCCGTTAATGACTTAAAGGGGCGTGCAAAGTTTACAAAACGGGAAAAGGAAATTCTGCGGTTAATCGCCCAGGGTAAAACAACCGCCAACATAGCCGATGAGCTTTTTTTAAGTCCGCTTACCATAGAAACACACCGCCGCAACATGATGCAGAAACTCGATGTTAAAAACTCAATCGAACTCATTAATCTGGCCACAGAGCAGTTGTTGATTTAAATTACAAATAGATTAATGCTCAATAACTAAATCACAATGTTCAATGAAACAATTACCAGTTGGCAATTTGCTTTACTAATGACAAATGAACCAGTGAACTAATGAACAGTGAACCAACTTAAACTCCCTGCCCGAAGGTTAACAAATTACTATCCGGATCGAGCATGGCGAATTCCTTTTGCCCCCAGGGTTTCGTTTGCAGATGTCCGTTGGGATGTATTCCATCTTTAACCTGCGACATCTCTTTATAAAGTGTTTCTATATCATTTGTACGGATATATACCTGTCCGTAATTTTCCTTCGGGTTTAGCGCTTCAAATCCAAAAAAATGAATCTGGATATTATCTTTTTGCAAAATCAGGTAATCTTTATAGTCGGTTTCGCCAACATCTTTAAAACCTAATTTATTTACATAAAAATCTTTCGTGATTTTTTTATCACGCATTGGCAGCTTGGGGTTAATTTCTGTAAGCATATTTTTTTTAAAACAAAGGTGTGCAATTTCCCGGGAAAGTGCACCTGATCGAAATCAGGAAATTTAATGGTTTGCCCTTACCTTGCTCAGTGTTTCGGGAGCAATTTTAAGATAGGAAGCAATCATTTTTACCGGAAAAACCTGAACAACCAGCGGTTTAACATTTTTGATGTAATTGTACTTTTGGATAGGATTAAACGAACTGTCGAAAAGATGCGTTCTGGCACCGGTTTGGTTGAAAATTTTTGCCAGGAACAAAAAGGACTGCGATCTGGCAATCAGGTAATGCAGGTTGTTTAAACTTAATTCGATTACTTCTGATTTTTCGAATGCCCTGATCGTGGTTTCCGATGCACGTTGTTCAATCAGACTGGGGTGGTTAAACATCCATTCGTTGGTTACATGTAAATCGATAATGGTTTCTGTAATTCCATTGGTTTGGTATTGAAAAAAAGATCCTGATAAAACAAAATAAACGGATTGGCAAATTGCTCCCTGTTCCAATATTACTTCGTTTTTGCTGAACGTTCTTTGAACAATATGTTCTTCAAAAAGAAAAACCTCATCAGCCGAAAACTGGCCGAAACCACTTAAAATTTCTTTTATCAACATGCTAAAAAAATCAATAACCATACAGAACCGTTGATTACAAGGTAACCATTTTTAATTAGAGATAAAAAAGGCTGGCATTTTTGCCAGCCCCCAATCACTAACGAACATTAAAGCGCAATTTTTAAATTAATTGTTGATCAGATCATCATTATTCACCCCTTTTTTCTTCGAGAGATCTTCTTTTAACTTACCGAAATTGTAAGTAGCTCCAACAAAAACAACCCTGAATGGAATGGTGGTAGTAGCATTTGTCGTGAAATTAACATCTTCGGTATACGATCTATTGGTAAGCGACCTGCTGAAAAAATTATTGAAGTTAACCGTTGTACTCAACTTATTACTGAAGAATTTATAGCCTAAGTTTACCTGGTAATATGGATTGGCTTTTAAGGTATTGATTAAACTATATGGTAATTTGGAAATACCTCCGCTACCGCTTAATGAAAAAGATTTAACCGGTTTATAAAAGAAGAATCCCCCTACCTGACCACTAAAGCCCTCCTCATGCTGCGTTGCAACAGCCAAATTTTCAATTTTATTATAGCGCACAGTAGTGTACACACCACAATTCAATTTTTTTAAGGAAAGTGCTGATGTGAACATGGCGCTAATTTCCTTATTCCTTCCGGTATTGCCATATTGGGTAGTGCTTATTCCATTATTTTCGTTAAAAGTGGTGTATTGTACAATCATATTGCCCGAATAAGAAGCATTAAAGGCCAATGCTATAAAATTGTTCCCACTGGCCAAGCGGTTTTGGAAAGAAAGGCTATGGATGGTCTGTGCATTCAGATCAGGATTACCAAAAGAAATATTCAGCGGGTCGTTATTGTTGATAAATGGGTTGAGTGCATTGATATATGGCCTTTGCAAACGTTTATTGTATCCAAAAATTATCGTGTAATTTTTGCTCAGTTTGGTATTCATCGAAAAATCGGGGATCAATATGGTGTAATCCTGCTTTACAGTCGTTTTCGAACTAAAAAAATCTCCATCAACTGTTGTATGTTCCAAACGCAAACCTGTACGGAAATTAAGTTTATCCAGTGCAAACGATAAAGAGCCATAGCCGCTGTACACCTGCTGTTTGTAGGCAAAACTATCCGAATTTGAATAATCTGGTTCAAAAGGCAAACTTTCATCTGTTCTGCTCAAACTTAAATAGTTGGCATCAGCATCCCTAAAAATAAATTTTGCACCTGTTTCCAATTTAAGTACCTTGGTAAAAGGTTGTATAAAATCTGTTTGCAATGTATACTCCCTATTTTTCGAATAGCTATCGTTCTGCCTGAAAAGATCGGTACTGGTCATATCGAGCAGACTTGTATTCAATCCATCATTTCTGCTAAACTGACCATTAAATCTAAAACTCAGTTCTTTATCCGGATTTCCCTTAAACTTCCTGATAAAATCGCTTCCGAGCCCATATGAAGGAAAATTATTCTTCACATTTTGTGTAAAAAAATCAACTTGTTCCACTTTATCTACAAAACTGGTGGTAATATTTTGTGTAAACCTACTTTTGGTGTTACCTCCATCCACATTGGCATAAAGCACAACGGTTTGCAGCGTATCGATGTTGTAGCTCATTTCGAAAATCCCGCTGTTGGAAAAACGGTTGGTAATACGCTCACCTTCCAGAAACCTTCTTTGGTATGCAGCAGTTTGCAAGGGCAGTGTTTCGCTGGTTACCTGTGCTTTATTGTTGTGGTTTCCACTAAGAAAATAGGTAGCAGTAATGGCAAACTTGCCTTTCCTGAAACTCAGATTAGTGTTGGCAGAATAATTTATATTAGAGTAATGTAAACCCATATAACCATTATAACCGAATATTGCTTTTTTGGTAATAATGTTGATCAGACCTCCAATACCTTCCGCATCATATTTTGCAGAGGGTGAGGTAATCACCTCAATTTTTGATACTACCGCACCCGGAAACCCGTTAAGTGCATCCTTTACACTTTGGGCAAACATCGCAGTTTCACGTCCGTTTAACAATACCTTAAAATTACCCTGCCCGTTTAACCGTACATTACCTTCGCCATCTACGCTCAACATGGGTACTTTTCTGAAAATTTCGGTCAGGCTTTCACCTTTGGCGGCCGGATCCTGCTCCACATTATAAACCAGTTTATCCCTGTCCTGCTCTATCAAAGGTTTTTGGCCCGTAATGGTTACCTGCTGCAACTGGTTGGCTGATGGTTTTATCAAAAAAGTACCCAGTTCGGTCAACATGCCCGGGTAAACCCTGATATTTCTTGTTAACCTGTTATACCCCATGAGGTTTATGAATAGAATATAATCTCCGGTATCGCTGTTAAGGATAAATTGCCCTTTATTATCTGAGAATGTATTTGTAACCAATGATTTTGGATCATTTTTTTTTAACAGGCTCACCGTTGCATAGGTAATTACATCCTGGCTTATACTGTCTTTAACAAAGCCCTGTAACTTTATCTTTTCCTGTGCATGCGATACTAAAGCAGAGATGAGCAATATGAAACTTACAAATATTAATCTATTCATCATTCTGGCAATAAAAACAGGTATAAGAATATTGCTCATCTGCTTATTTTATCAAGGATCACTTTATTGAAACCGTAAAGTGCTACTTCTCTAATTCAGTTTTTACTTCTTCTGCAACTTTTTTCAGATTTAAAAAACCGGTACCTACTTTAACAAAAGTGACCGTAACTTTTATCTTTCCATTGGCCTGTATTGCGGTAGCATCGGCAACAAAATAATCGGCTTTTGCCATGGTGGTTCTAATCGCATTAAGTGAGTTTTTTTGAACACCGTTGGCAGAAATAAATTTCTTTTGGAGCAAAACCATTTTAACAGCTGTTAATGCTTCTTCTACCGTTTTCTGTTTGGCCACCACTTCGATCACAAGAGGATCTTTGGCCCTGTAAGCAAATACTGATGAATTTTGAGGCATTAAACCTCCTAAAATAATCAATAGGGATAATGCAATTAATTTAAGCTGATTTTTCATTTTTCGTAGATTAACTGTAAAAGATTCAACAATTGGCATTAATGGTAAAGGCAATTACTTAGCTTAAAATTTAAACGCCACCCCGACATTTAAAAATGAAAGACTCTGATAACCCAGCTCAGAGTAAATAGCCGTACTGGATCCTAAATAGTATTTACCACCGGCATAAAGCCCGAAACCAAAGCCACTTGCTGTACCGGTAACAGTGCTCTGGTTATCGCTTATACTTACGGTAACATAACCCAAACTGGCGCCACCATACAGATCGAATTTTGGATTAATATTAAGCAACTGGTTAAAGTGGTACGAACCCCTCGCACCAAAGTAAATGGCACTTTCCTTAAAGGTATAGTTATAACCATCGTATTTGGAACTTGCATACGATACCTGTCCACCAACACTAATGGCGTTTGACACGCCTACTTCGTAACTCACCGATGGATTAACCGGTAAAGAGGAGCTATAACCAGTTCCAAAATACGGACTACCGATACCAACCCCCACGTTAAACAGGTTATCGCCTTTGTTAAATGAAAATTTAGATTGAGCGTTAACTCCTAATATAGAAAGGGTAAATAATGTAATAAATAATAGTTGTTTTTTCATGTTTGATTGATTAAGTAACTGTTTAAAATAGATTTTCTGACCAGACATCAGGTAAAGCTGTACAAAATTTGAGACACTTTACTTTGTGCCCCAAATCCACTATTAGTTAATCCTATTTTTTTTATAATTTTGAGGTTATAATACGGTATTACAAATACCCACCTAATAATCGTAAGATTGATAGAACGTTTGTGTAGTAAAGGTTTTAGATACTGTTGTTGCAGGTGTACCATCAACTACAGGTACTACTTTTACAGTAAAAGTATGCCCTGTTGTACCACTAAAGCCACCGAGGTCAAATCCACATACAATCAACGGCACAGCTGACTCTACAACTGTACCACCCGATTTTGTAATTTGTGCCCTAGTAAGTGTTACTACCTGCTGGTTATCTTGTGTTACACCGTCTATTTTAAGTAAGGTTTTAGCATTGGCTGACGATCCTCCAGTAAACGTAACATCTATATCATCTGTAGCTAGGACGCCCGTGCTGGTAACAGTAAACTTATATGTTTTTCCTCTTAGATCGGGTTCATCAATGTTATCTTTCTTTTTACAACCATTAAAAACTATTGTACTAAATGCTAACAAGCATATCATTAAACTTAATTTTTTCATAGGTATTTGTTTTTTCAATAGGCCTACTCTTATCAACAGTTTTCGGCATCCCTGATTATCTATTATCAAAGTTACCTCCAATAAATAGTCTGCCTATAGCTACAAATAACTGTTTTTCTATATAGCTATAAATAGCTATACGATCTGTTTTTTTTACCTTAAATTAGATTATCCCATAATTGATTGCGGTTAATGCATTTGTGCATTTCTCCCTAACCACAACGCACTTAACTAATGTTATAATTTTAAATAGATGAGAAAATTATTTTTGGTTTGTTTGTTTCTAGCGGGTAGCTATATGTATACTTTCGCACAACTTTCGGTAACAGATAAGCGATATCCTGATAGTTTGGTTAAACTAACCAAAAGTACATCATCCGACAGCATAAAAGCCCGGGCTTTTTTTAAACTATCATATCATTGGGCCGAAATCGACTCTGTAAAATCAAAGCACTATCTTATTGAGAGTTTAAAGTATGGTTCTAAGTATCCGTATTTAAAGGCGGTATATTATTATTATCTGGCTGCATACAATACCCCGATTAATACTCAAAAAAGCGAGTTTTATTACATGGAGGCAGATAAACAGCTTTCAAAATTCAATACCAAAGAAGCATTTTTTATTAGGGCAAAAGCTTGGGGTAATTATGCCACTTTGCAACAACTGAAAGATGACGAACTTTTAATGGTAGATATTTTATTGAATAAATGTATCCCTTTGATCAAAAAAGCCGGAAATGATGAATATTTGGGAAAGTACTATCACGATCTGGCTTTAGTATTTGGAAACCAAAAGCAATATGGGAAGGCTGAAGAATATTTTAAATTAGCCATTTCGATTTTTAAACGAGCAAAACTAATAGATGTAAATCGGTTACTGAAAACATACGCTATTGCAAGCAAAAATTATTTAAATAATAATAAAATTGAATCTGCAAAAATAACATTACACTCGGCCAAGCTTATTTTAAAGGAATCCAATGACCCTAGAGCTTATGTTGAATATTATCTGGCCTATGCGATGTACAACAGAAAAATTAAAGCATTTGTTGAGGCATTGCAGAATATAAAAAATGGGCTTAGCTATGCAATACAAATAACTAATCCCTACCCAACAGAAAAGCTTTATTTCGAAAAATACAAAATATTAACCGATCAAGGTGATTATAAAAATGCAATCGCCGTGATTGAAAACATTCTAAAAAAACCAGCTTCTAAATTTTCTGTAAATACGTTAATCTACTATTCCGACCTGGCTAATCTTTATGGTAAATTGGGCAATAGCAAAATGGCTTATAACTGGTTGGCAAAATATGTCGCTTTAAACGATAGCTTAACTAAACAGGATGTGCTGCGTAGAATAAATCAGATTGAAATCAAATTCAAAACAGCCGAAAACCAGAAAAAAATTGCTGCACTGAATATGGCCAACCAAAAAGCCAACTTATCGGCTAAAAACAGCCGCCTGCTAAACTGGTTATTAGGCGTAGTAAGTTTGTTAATATTATCTGTATCTATTTTTGCCGTATACTATTACCGTAATCAGAAAAAACTTGCTGCGCAGAGAGAAGAAATTAGGCTGAGGAATGCCATGCTTCAGGGCCAGGAAGTAGAAAGGTACAGGGTGGCCAGGGATCTGCATGATGGTTTGGGCAATGTGCTTGCGGTGGTTAAATTTAATCTATGGCAATTTGCCAAAGAAAAACCTGCTGCCGAGCTCGATGAAATCACACATCAACTCGATCATTCTATAAACGAACTGAGGCGCATTGCACATGGTATGATGCCCGAAATGCTCCTGAATATCGGTTTGGAAGCCGCAGTTAAAGATCTATGCGAATCTCTCACATCCGACAACCTGGAAATTGATTGTCAGCTCATCAATATTAAAAATACCATCCCACAACAAACCCAGGTATCCATTTACCGTATTATACAGGAACTGCTTACCAATGTGGTAAAGCATGCACAGGCCAAAAATGTACTATTGCAATGCACCCAGCACAAAAATATTTTTTTCATTACGCTCGAAGATGATGGCAGAGGGTTTAATAATGATCAGCAAAAGGGAAAAGCCGGAATCGGCTTAAACAATATTAAAAGCCGCGTGGCGTATTTAAATGGAAAAATAGAAATAGGTACCCGGATCAGTCAGCCCGGCACCTCAATTAATATAGAACTCAATGTTAAAGTCTAAACCAACACTCGTTATTGCCGATGATCACCCCATTATTATAGAGGGGTTAACCAAGTTATTGGGAAAAAACGATGGATTTGAAATTATAGCCAGTTTTACCAACGGACAGGATCTGCTTACCTACATTAAAAAAAATCCCGTTAATATTACCCTTATCGATATTATCCTGCCCGATATCAATGGCATGATACTATGCAGGGAAATTAAAAGGATAGCGCCTAACACCATTGTAATTGCTTTAAGCAACCACCAGGAAAGGAGTGCCATTACCAAAATGCTCGAAAACGGCGCAAATGGTTACATCCTTAAAAATGCACCTATAGATGAAATCGGCAATTGCATAAACGAGGCCCTCGGAGGTAAGATTACTTTTAGCAAAGGGGTTTCTGACGTAATATCGAAATCGCCAGCTAAAACAAAATGGGGTTTTGTAAAACTCACCTCAAGGGAAAGTGAAATCCTGAAACTGGTGGCGCAGGGTTTAACTGCCTCGAAAATTGCAGAGATACTCTTTTTGAGCAAATTTACGGTTGATAACCATAAAAAGAACCTGCTACAGAAACTTCATGCCAAGAACATTGCCGAACTGATCAGCAATGCCACAGGCCAGGGCTTACTTTAATCGTTAGATCAATTCTTTTTGAAGCATAAATTCTTTCGCGTTGGCAAAACTCAGGAACAGTTCATCGGCCACTTTAAGCTTTTGGTGCGCACGTACATTACTTTGGATGGCATAACAGGTTATACCCGCAGCCAAAGCTGATTTAACACCATTGATGGTATCTTCAAAAACAATGCATTCATCTTTAGCAAGGTTTAACTTTTCTACGCAAACATTATAACTTTCCGGATCGGGTTTGCTTTTGCTCACTTCGGTACGGGTAATGATCAAACTGAAATATTTTCCCAGTCCGTTTCTTTCAAATATGGCTTCTACATCTTTCCTCGGACTCGAGGTTACAATGGCCAGTGTTAAACCTTTTTCGTAAAAAAACTCGATAAAAGGCAAGGCAAATGGCATCAGATTTACGTCTTTAGTTTTCAACCTTTCTAAAGTAAGGTTTTCACGTCGGGCAATTACTTCTTCTAAAACTGCTTCAATTTCATATTTAGTCAATAGGTTCCTGGCATTTTGGGGCAAAGGTACCCCCGCATAATTAGCCAGCCAATCTTTATATTCCAATACTACATTGTGTTCATTCAGGATTTCGTTCCAGCACTCAAAATGAAAAAATTCAGAATCAATCAACGTACCGTCTAAATCGAAAAGCAAGGCTTTTATTTTACCCATTATAAATTGTAATTAATTAAGGAATAAGCTCGAAAAGAAAAAACTGCTGTACCTGCGTTTTCCCGAAGTTATTATCTACACAAAAAATTAAAGATTGATGTCCGTTTGCCAGTTTAGGACCAAATGTTACGCCTTCAAAATTATCGATATGCATATTTAACGCATCAAAATCGAAAAGCAGTTTCTTAGTTAAAGGTTTTGGCGGGTTTTTAACGAATGATGTATTGTTAATCTCGTTTTCGGCACCATTCAGATCAACCAGATAAAGTTTTAAAAAAGTATGGTCATCGTGCCCTTTTGCCCAGGCCCTTTCCATTACCAAAAGTGTATGTTTGTTAACTGCCAGTATTTCGGAAATACCATTTACATTCCAGTCGTTATCTACAGTAGGTTTAACGGGCAAAGCATCTAAATTGTAGGTGTATTGCGCAACATTCTTTTTGGTAGTTGCATCAAACTTTAAAATCCGCGTTAAAGCCTTACCATATCCAAAAGAAGATTGTGGTCCATCCTGGTACAAAGGTTCCTCCAAACTCGCATATAATGTTTTATAATTATCGGCATAAGTTAGCCCTTCAAAAAGTGCATTTTTACGCGGACCGTTTTCAGTTTTTGTAAAATGAAAACCTTTGGGCAACGGAATAGTATCTAAAAACTTTCCTGCTGTAGAAATAAAAGTTAAACTGGGCTGAACAATCGTAGTGTCGCCGTTTTTAAACAGCCGTTCTCCTTCGCTACTCCAGATCAACTGTTTGGTATTCGGGTTATAACGCACCGATTCGCCATCTGGTTTTACCGTTTTATCGGTACCATATTTAGGATATTGCTTTCCGTTTTCCTGTAAAAGATAGGTAACCCCGGTTATACGGATGGTATCGATCTTATCTGCTTTCAGGTCAATCTGTGCGGTATAAATCCTTGCCGGACTAAACTGCGATGGATCATCACTGATCAGATAATACTGATTTTGCGCCGCATCGTAATCAATCCCCGATAAACCGCCAACAACCGAATTCTCGAAAACAGGGTTTAGCGGCATAATATATTCGTGCAAAAACTTAACCGCCGAAATACTGGTTTCGTTCTGCCTAACCGCTACGTGTTTGGTTGCAGTACACGACGAAAGCACAACTGCAAAAAAAGCGTATACAAAAAAGAGCTGACCTATGCGTTTCAAATCGAAATGTTTAAGATGTAAAAATATGGATTTTTGGTGGGCCGCAATACGCCACCCTGAATTTATTTCAGGGTCCTCGAAATACCACTACTGTGGTGTCAGATGTTACCATTTGACACTATTTCTGTAAAGCCAAAAAATTGGTCACAGAGACACAGATTAGCACTAAAACCTAGCCCGAAGAGGGTATCCGCAAAATCGGTGTTAATCCGTGCATCTGTGGCTAATAAATAATCGGCAACAGGTGCAACGCTTTAAAACAAAAACAGTCGGATGATATCATCCGACTGCACGTTCAAATAGATACTGAAACAAGTTCAGTATGACGTATTGCTAAAACAACTTACCTATTACGCGGTAAGTAATATTTGTTCCATCTACTATTTCTTCATAGTAAACATCATCAGGTGAAACAAAATATTTTTCGTTTTTAATGGTTACTTCTCTGCATCCCTCTGGCAATTGATTAATAATATCGCCAATGTTATGTGTGTCGGCTGTACTATCACCGGTATTTAAAACGCCATCTTTTCCGGCAACTACATATACGGTTTTGCCATCTGCATTTTCTTTTTGGGTATAATAAACGCCTTTATATTCGTAATAATCTACACCGTTAATGGTTACCCTGTTGGCATCCGATGGTAAATTCGGAACTTCGGCTCCAACCGGTGGGGTTACCACTTCGTATTGATCGTTATTTTGTTGATAGAATAATCCGCCAGAATAGTAAAATTGGTTAGGGCCATACCAAAATGGATAATAACCATAAGGCAATACACCAATCCTGAAACCTAAAAATGGTCTGTAAAAATTGTAATAACTGTAGTATGGTCTGTAATATGGTCTGCCGAAACCCGGTCTGTAACCATAACCTGGCCTCACAAAACCTGGGCGGTAACCCGGTCTGCCATATCCGTAACTTGGTCTAACCGAACGTACCCCCGGAGAAAAACTGCCCCTGCCCGGCGATACCCGTGCAATAGAACCTCCACCCCTTGATGAGCCTATTGAACCAGACCTTCCGCCGCCGCCGCCCCTGCTACCTCTTTGTGCAGAAACACTTTCGATACTCAAGGTTGTTATCATCGCTGCTGCAGCAAAAACAACCAATCCTCTTTTTAATAACCTATTCATTTTTTTGTGTTTAATTCGATTATCAATATGACGCTTAAAATTCTTAAAAGATTATCCCTTAACAAGATTTAACTAAATTTTGATAAAGCAATGACGAAGAGCGGATTAAGCTGTATAAAAATATGCAATTTGAAAGGATAAAATAGCACGTTCCCCATCATTTAACATCTAGGCACAAAGCTGTTTTAAAGTTGGACTTAGGAATGCCGACTTCCAAACTATTCCATCATCCATTTTCCATCTTACATCATTCACCACCAAGGCACAAAGGCACAAAGTTTTTAAGGAGTATATCATTTTAAAGTTGGGCTATAGACTTGAGACTTAAACCTCCGACCCCGGTCTTCCGACTTCCAAACTATTCCATCATACATTTTCCATCTTACATCATTAACCACCAAGGCACTAAGGCACAAAGTTTTTAAGGAGTATATCATTTTAAAATTGGACTTAGGACTGTGGACTTGAGACTAAAACCTCCGACCACGTTCTTCCGACTTCCAAACTATTCCATCATCCATTTTCCATCTTACATCATTCACCACCAAGGCACAAAGCCACTAAGTTTTAAAGGAGTATATCATTTTAAAGTTGGACTTAGGACTGTGGACTTGAGACTAAAACCTCCGACCCCGGTATTCCGACTTCCAAACTATTACATCATCCATTTTCCATCTTACATCATTCACCACCAAGGCACGAAGGCACAAAGTTTTAAAGGAGTATATCATTTTAAAGTTGGACTTAGGACTGCAGACTTGAGACTAAAACCTCCGACCCCGGTCTCCCGACTTCCAAACTATTACATTTTCCATCTTACATCATTCACCACCAAGGCACAAAGCCGCTAAGTTTTAAAGGAGTATATCCTTATAAAGTTAGACTTAGGACTGCCGACTATGTACTTGAGACTTAAACTTCCATCATACATCCTTTACTAACAAACCTTTTACGGGATGTTTTTTCTAATCAGTGCTTAATCACCTATATTTAAAATTTTATTCCCAAAAACTAAAACAAATGAATCTTCAAAGAATTTTAGGTCTTCTATTTTGTCTGTTTATTTCTACTGAATTACTTGCACAGCAAACCGATTCGGCCTATGTGAGAGAGAACTATACCAAAATAGAACGCCAGATCCCCATGCGCGACGGGGTTAAATTATTCACATCCATCTACATACCTAAAAATCAATCCAAAAAATATCCTTTTTTAATTAACCGTACTCCCTACACTGTTGCCCCATATGGCGAAGATAAGTATAAACTAAGCCTGGGTAATTTTCCGGCGATGATGCGCGAAGGATTTATTTTTGTTTACCAGGACGTGCGCGGCCGTTGGATGAGTGAAGGAACTTTTGCCGACATCCGTCCGCAGGTAATAGGTAAAAAGGGCAAAACAGCTATTGATGAAAGCACTGATACCTACGATACCATTGATTGGCTGGTTAAAAATATAAAAGGTAACAACGGAAATGCTGGTATTTATGGTATTTCGTACCCTGGTTTTTACTCTACCACTTCATTGCCAAATGCACACCCGGCGCTAAAAGCAGTATCGCCACAGGCACCTGTTACCGATTGGTTTATGGGCGACGATTTCCACCACCGCGGCACGCTATTTTTAATGGATGCCTTTAGTTTTATGGGCAGTTTTGGCGTGCCGAGGCCGAAACCCATTACACCTGATAAAGGCCCAAAGGGTTTTCAGTTCCCTATACAGGATAATTACCGTTTTTACCTGGAGGCAGGTTCGGTTAAGAACCTTAAAGACCGTTATTTTGCCGATAGTATTAAATTCTGGAACGATTTATTTAAACACCCTGATTTAGATACTTTTTGGAAATCGCGTTTAATTACCCCACATTTAACCAATGTAAAACCTGCGGTTATGGTAGTTGGCGGTTTCTTTGATGCCGAAGATGCTTATGGTACTTTCGCAACCTACAAAGCCATAGAGAAACAAAATCCTGGTGCAAATAATATTCTTGTAGCCGGTCCCTGGTTTCATGGCGGTTGGGTACGTAGCAATGGCTCGTACCTCGGTGATATCAACTTTGGCAAAACCACCAGCATCGATTATCAGCAACAGTACGAACTGCCGTTCTTTAAACACTACCTAAAAGGCGAAGGCGATTTTAATGCCGCAGAGGCAAACATTTTCGTTACCGGAAGCAACGAGTGGAAAAAATTTAAAACCTGGCCGCCACAGGAGGTAGAAACCAAAAACCTGTATTTACAGCCCAACGGAAAACTGGCATTCGAAAAAGTAGGCAGAACAGATAGCTGGGATGAATATGTAAGTGATCCGAATAATCCGGTTCCTTACCAGGATGGCATCCAGGCCAAACGTACCCGCGAGTATATGATCGATGATCAACGTTTTGCTGCCCGCAGGCCAGATGTTAAAACTTATCAAACCGATACCTTAACTGAAGATATTACCCTAACCGGATCCGTTTTGGCCAATTTAGTGGTTTCTACCACAGGTACAGATGCTGATTATGTAGTTAAGCTGATCGATGTTTATCCCGAAGATGCACCGAACCCGGTACCTAATCCTAAAAACCTGATCATGGGCGGTTACGAAATGCTGGTGCGCGGAGAAATTATGCGGGGCAAATACCGCAACAGTTTCGAAAAACCCGAAGCTTTTGTGCCAGGTGCCATCACAAAAGTGAATTATCCGTTGCCAGATGTGGCGCATACCTTTAAAAAAGGGCATAAGATTATGATCCAGATCCAAAACTCATGGTTCCCGCTGGCCGATCGCAATCCACAGAAATTTATGGATATCTACCAGGCTGAGCCACAGGATTTCCAGAAAGCAACACACAAAATTTACCACGATACTTTTAACAGTTCGTTTATTACTGTTTCGGTATTAAAATAAATATAAAAGCTCGCGCTCGTTTGTAACGAGCGCGCAAATAACCAGTCGTTTTTAACGATTATACATTACCGCCCCGGTTCGTGTCCCCACGAACCGGAAAGGCAAAATTTAACTATTGAGTTGTCATCCTGAGCCTGTCGAAGGACAGACAACAACAACTTAGCTTATTATTCTAATCGCCCCGGTTCGTGTCCGCACGAAACGGAATTCAACAAAACAATTAGCTTATCATAAAAAATGAAATACCTTAAATTCTTCATCATCCTGCTTTCAGCATCTTCTGCCTTTGCGCAAAGCGATGCAGGATATCCAAAAACAAATTATACCAAAAAAGAAGTTTACATCCCCATGCGTGATGGTACCAAACTTTTTACCGCAATTTATACCCCGAAAGACGCAGCAAAGGATAAAAAATATCCGATGATTATGCAGCGCACCTGCTATGGTGTTGCCCCTTATGGCGAGGATAAATTCCCTGCACGTTTAGGCCCGTCAGAACTGATGATGAAAGAAGGTTATATCGTAGTAATGCAGGATGTACGCGGACGCTGGAAAAGCGAAGGTACCTGGACCAATATGACACCCGTGATCGACAATAAAAAAAGCAAAAAAGATGTTGATGAAGGTTCCGATACTTACGACACCATCGATTGGTTGGTTAAAAATGTGGCCAATAACAATGGCAAAGTTGGTCAGTGGGGAATTTCCTACCCCGGCTTTTACACTGCGGCAGGGATTTTAAGTAATCACCCGGCATTAAAAGCTTCATCACCACAGGCACCTATCTCCGATTTCTTTTTTGATGATTTTCACCACAACGGAGCATTTTTACAAAGTTACTTCCTTACTTTCCCTGTATTTGGGGTACAGAAAACCGATACCACTTCGAAACCTTGGTACAACCACCAAACAATTGTTCCGAAAACTAAAGATGGCTATCAGTTTGCTTTAGATCTTGGTCCGTTAACCAATGCTGATAAATACTATAAAGATAATTTCTACTGGCAGGAAACAGTTAACCATCCAAACTATGATGAATTTTGGCAAAAACGCGGCTTGTTAAAACATTATAATACCATTAAACCTGCTGTAATGCTGGTTGGGGGCTGGTACGATGCAGAAGATTTATCAGGACCTTTGAATATTTACAAAACCATAGAAAAGAAAAATCCCAATGCCTACAACACCATTGTTATGGGGCCGTTCGGGCATGGCAGATGGAGCCGCGAAACAGGCCATACCATGCACAGCAATGTGTATTTTGGCGATAGCATTGCCACTTTCTACCAAAAAGAAATCGAAGCTAAATTCTTTAACCACTTTTTAAAAGGTAATGGCGATAAAAATTCGGGCTTACCGGAAGCTTACATGTTCGATACCGGTAAAAAACAATGGGAAACCTTTAGCAAATGGCCATCGGAAAAAGCAGGCAAGCAAAAATTATATCTGGGTGCAGATGGTAAATTAAGTATGACAGCTCCAACCACTGCTGGCTCAACAAACTATATCAGTGATCCTTTAAAGCCTGTTCCATATACAGAAGATTTAACCACCACATTGGGTTTTACACCGCACAATTACATGAGCGAAGATCAGCGTTTTGCAGGCAGAAGGCCGGATGTTTTAGTGTTCCAAACCGATGTACTGGATAACGACATTACTTTGGGTGGCGAAATTATGTCGCACCTTAAAATTGCCACAACCGGTACCGATGCCGATTTTATTGTAAAACTGATTGATGTATATCCTGCCGATGAGCCGAACAACCCCTACATGCCGAACAAGAATATCATTTTAAGCAATTATTGGCAAATGGTACGTTCGGAAGTAATGCCGGCCCGTTTCCGCAACAGTTTCGAAAAACCCGAAGCATTGGTAGCCAACCAAAAAACCGATGTGAATTTTCAATTGCAGGATGTATTGCATACCTTTAAAAAAGGACATAGGATTATGATCCAGGTACAGAGCACCGCTTTTCCGTTATTTGCCCGTAACCCTCAAAAGTTTGTAGAAAACCCATATAAAGCAACAGAAGCAGATTATATTAAAGCCACACAAACCGTTTTTAATGATAGCTTTATCGAGGTTGATATAATTAAATAAGCTTGCGCTCGTTTCCAAA
>NZ_DJDT01000137.1:734-5112 GCF_002432345.1 Pedobacter sp. UBA5917 | reverse complement strand
ATGATGATAGTATTGTCCATGTGATTGCGCCGATAATCCATTAAATTACCTGTTAAAGGTGTTGGATGCTTAGGATTGGATATTTAGTTTTGAATATCAGATTTCAACACCAGATCTGCTAACCAAATACAACAAATAATGGACAATCAAAAAGTAGCTTACAATAACACCTACATCCTCGGGATCTCCTTTATATCGGCCCTTGGCGGATACCTTTTCGGTTTCGATTTTGCCGTAATTTCGGGGGCTTTACCCTTTTTACGTACCGAATTTGCCCTTAATGCCTATTGGGAAGGTTTCCTTACGGGTTCTTTAGCCCTTGGCTGTATTATAGGTTGTTTAATTGCCGGAAATATTGCCGATAGTAAGGGCCGCAAACCAGGTTTAATGCTTGCTGCATTAATATTTGCTGCATCCTCTATCGGGATGGCGCTTTCTCACAACCTCACTATTTTTATCCTTATGCGTTTTGCTGCGGGCATTGGCGTTGGCATGGCCTCTATGTTAAGCCCAATGTACATTGCCGAAGTTTCACCGCCCGAAAAGCGCGGCAGAAATGTGGCAATCAATCAGCTTACCGTAGTAATCGGGATTTTAGTTACCAATTTAATCAATTATAAACTGGCCGATTATGGCGTAAATGCCTGGCGCTGGATGTTCGGCTTAGGTACCGTTCCGGCTGCACTGTTTCTGTTAGGCGTTTTATGGCTGCCAGAAAGTCCGCGTTGGTTAATTAAGGCCGGTAAGATAGATCAGGCCAAAAAAGTGCTGAACAAAATCGGTAATTCATATTTTGTAGAGCAAACTTTTGCCAAAATCAGCACTTCAATGGTTGGAGGCGAAGAAAAACAGACTTATAAAGCTGTTTTCGCAAAAGCCATCCGTCCTGCGGTAATAGTAGGTATTACCCTGGCCGTTTTTCAGCAATTGTGCGGTATCAATGTAGTGTTTAACTATACCTCAACCATTTTCGAAGCCGTAGGTGCAAATTTAGACAGGCAGCTTTTCGAAACCGTTGCTATTGGTATTGTGAACCTGGTATTTACCATTATTGCCATGTGGCAGGTTGATAAGCTTGGCCGCAGGCCTTTAATGTTGATCGGTTCGTTGGGATTGTCGATATTATACATCATCCTTGCTTTCCTTTTACAGAGCAACGCACAGGCCAACCTGGTTTCGGTTTTTGTATTGCTCGCCATTGCCACATATGCAACTTCGCTGGCTCCTGTTACCTGGGTGCTCATCTCAGAAATTTTCCCAAACAGCATCAGGGGTAAAGCTTCATCGGTGGCCATTGTGGCACTTTGGAGCGCCTATTTCGTGCTGGTGTTTACCTTCCCGATTTTGGCCAAATGGCTCGGTGCATTCGGCCCATTCTATCTATATGCTGTTATCTGTTTGGCCGGTTTCTTCTTCGTAAAACGCAAGGTGAAAGAAACCAAAGGGCAGACATTAGAAGAATTGGAAACGAGTTTAATCGGGCATTAAGCCTAAAAGTATTACGTGATTAAATATCCTTATTAAATACCTATCAAAAATATAAAATGCTCATTCGAAATATGAAAGTTAAAGTTTGGACAGAAGCTGTTATTATTCCAACCTACGAAGTTGGTTTGCCGGAAAAGAATCCGGTGTTTATAGAAAAAAGAGTGTATCAGGGAAGTAGTGGAGCCGTTTATCCTTACCCTGTGATCGAGAAAATCGCTGATGAGAAAGTTGATAAATCCTATCAGGCCGTTTACCTTGAAAATGATTTTGTAAAGATCATGATCCTGCCCGAATTGGGCGGAAGGGTGCAGATGGCTTTTGATAAAACCAAAAACCGTCATTTTATCTACTATAACCAGGTAATAAAACCTGCTTTGGTTGGTTTAACTGGTCCGTGGATTTCCGGTGGTATCGAATTTAACTGGCCACAACACCACCGTCCTTCAACCTTCGATCCGGTTGATTCCCTCTTTGAAGAAAACGAAGATGGTAGTGCAACTGTTTGGTGCAGCGAGGTAGAAAGAATGTTCCGCACCAAAGGAACCATAGGCTTTACCCTGTACCCTGATAAAAACTACCTCGAAATTAAAGGTCAGCTGTATAACAGAACACCCTTTCCACAAACATTTTTGTGGTGGGCAAACCCTGCGGTAAAAGTGAACGACGATTATCAATCTGTTTTTCCACCTGATGTAAATGCGGTTTTCGACCACGGAAAACGTGATGTTTCTTCTTTCCCGATTGCAAAGGGAACTTATTACAAAGTAGATTATTCGCCGGGCACCGATATTTCGCGTTATAAAAATATCCCTGTGCCAACTTCTTATATGGCGGTTTCGTCTAAATATAATTTTGTGGGCGGATATGAGAACGACAGTAAAGGCGGGTTGTTGCACGTAGCCAATCACCATATTTCTCCGGGTAAAAAACAATGGACGTGGGGTAACGGCGATTTCGGGCAGGCCTGGGACCGTAACCTTACCGACGAGGATGGACCATATATCGAACTGATGTGCGGAGTTTATACCGATAATCAACCCGATTTTTCGTGGATCATGCCCGGCGAATACAAAGATTTTGTACAATATTATATGCCATACCGCGATTTAGGAGTAGTAAAAAATGCCACTAAAAACGCCATGGTGAATATTGAACAGGCGGATGGAAAACTGACTGTCAAGGTATATACCACCGGACTTTACCCCAATACTAAAATTGTATTGAAAGATGGCGATCGCGAATTATTGAACGACGGGTACAACGCAGCTCCAACGGTATCTTACGAAAAAGAAATCAGTTTTGCAGGAAATCCTGAGGAATTGCAGATCAGTGTTACCGACGAAAAAGGCAATATTTTAGTGGATTGGAAATGGGAGGGTGAAAATGAAACCGATATTCCTGAAGCAGCAAAACCCGCAAAAGCTCCGGCCGATATCGAAAACAACGAGCAGCTTTTCTTAACAGGATTACATCTCGAGCAATACCGCCATGCGATTTATAACCCTTTTGATTATTATAACGAAGCTTTAAAAAGGGATGATGGCGATATCAGGTGCAATAATGCCGTAGGTCTTTTAAAGTTAAGAAGAGGTAAGTTCGCTGAGTCGGAAGCTTATTTTAAAAAGGCAATTAAAACCCTTACTGCACGTAATCCGAACCCTTATGATGGTGAACCTTATTTTAATTTGGGTTTATCGTTAAAGCTTCAGGATAGATTTGAGGAAGCTTATGATGCATTTTATAAATCAATCTGGAATGCAGCTCAGCAGAACCAGGGTTATTTTAATATTGCACAGCTTGATGTGATCAAGGGTGATCTGGAAAGTGCTTTAACGCATATTGAAAAATCGATCTCCAAAAATACCCATGATGAAAAAGCACTTCATTTACAGGTGGTGATTCTACGTAAACTTGGCAAAACCAAAAAAGCGCTGGCAGCTATTGATAGCTGTCTGGAAAACGATCATTTTAATTTTGGTATCCGTTTTGAAAAATACCTTTTATCTGAAAAACCGGGCGATTTAACCGAAATACATGCTTTGATCAGGAAGAATATCCACAGTTATATCGAATATGCACTTGATTATGCTGCTGCTGGATTATATAATGAGGCTATTTTACTCTTAAATTCGGGTATCGAACTGCAAGAAGATGTTTATCCGCTGGCGTATTATTACCTGGCGTTGTTTTACAGTAAAAACGGGAACGAAAAACTGGCAAAAACTACTTCTTACGAAGCTGCTGCTGCCAACCCGGAATATTGTTTTCCAAATCAGATCGAAGCAGTTATAGCCTTAAACCATGCAATAGCGGAAAACCCGAACGATGCGAAAGCGCCTTATTACCTGGGTAATTTCTGGTATGCTTTTAAACATTATGATGATGCAATAGCTTGTTGGGAAAAATCGATTGCGATCGATCCTAACTTTCCAACCGTTCAGCGAAACCTGGCTTTGGCCTATTACAATAAAACCGATAGGCAGGAGCAGGCAGTAACCCTATTAGAGAAAGCCTTTGAATTGGATAAAAGTGATGTGCGCATTTTAATGGAGCTCGATCAGCTGTATAAAAGGGTAAATAAAGACCTCGGTTTCAGGTTTAATTTCCTCGATGAAAACAAAAACCTGGTAGCCCAGCGCGATGATGTATACCTCGAATACGTTACCCTGCTAAATCTTGATGGCGAACACCAAAAGGCACTTGAGTTATTGAAAAACAGAATTTTCCATCCATGGGAGGGCGGCGAAGGTAAAGTAGCCATTCAATATGTAACCGCTTTGGTAGAACTTGGGAAAGAGGCCATTACTGATGGAAACTATGAAACAGCAATCCAATACCTGAACGATGCACAGGAATATCCGCATAACCTTGCCGAAGGTAAATTGGCAGG
>NZ_DJDT01000137.1:0-562 GCF_002432345.1 Pedobacter sp. UBA5917 | reverse complement strand
GCGCAGGAAAACGATATTTTTTACTGGTTGGGTGTAGCATTCGAAAAGCTTAACGATAGCAACCGGGCAAAAGAATACTGGGAGAATGCGGCGACCGGCTTAAGCGAACCTGCTGCGGCTATTTTCTACAACGACCAGCAGCCTGATAAGATTTTTTACCAGGGCCTGGCCTTACTGAAACTGAACAGAAAAGCGGAAGCAGATTTACGCTTCGAAAAACTGGTCAATTACGCCAAAGAACACATCAACGATCATGTGAGTATCGATTACTTTGCTGTTTCATTACCGGATTTAACCATTTGGGAAGACGACCTCGATAAACGCAATAAAATCCACTGTTTATACATGCAGGGATTGGGTTATTTGGGACTGAAACAAATTGATAAAGCTGCCGAATCATTTGATGAGGTATTGGCTATCGAAAAAGGCCACCTTGGAGTGGTGGTTCATCAGAAGCTGCTGGAAACAACTAACGTTGGCTAACTTCCGAAGTTTACAGGGAAGGTGTGCGGCAAAACTTCGGAAGTGTGCCACGAACGATTCGTCATCTCGACCGGAGCAT
>NZ_DJDT01000056.1 GCF_002432345.1 Pedobacter sp. UBA5917 | reverse complement strand
CTCGTTAGAAACGAGCGTGAGCGCTTGTTTAATCTACTTTTCTAACGAACTGCTTGCGCTCGTTTCCAACGAGTGCTTAAATAGCTTTACGATTCTATCGTATTTTATTGATCGTTATAAACGATCAGTTATTTCCACGCCCGTTAGAAACGAGGGCGAGCACCTGTTTAATCGACTTTCTTCACGATCTGCTTGCGCTCGTTTCCAACGAGTGCTTAAATAGCTTTACGATTCTATCGTATTTAATATTGATCGTTATAAACGATCAGTTATTCCCACGCCCATTAGAAACGAGCGTGAGCGCCTTTTTAATCAACTTTCTTCACTTCAGTTTTTACCGATACACCATTCTCGTTTATGGCTTCTATGGTAAAATAATATGCCTTCTGACTGTCCATTGCCTTAAACCAGTATTCGTTAAAATCGTGGATCATGATACAGTTGTAAAGTTTATCCGGCGCCGTACCATAATAAAGGTTATAGGCAAAGGCATTATCTACGGGTTCCCATTTGATGTAGGCACTGCGTTTGTCCTTCTCTGTCCTTAAAACGATCAGGTTATTCACTTTTGTGGGTTTATCGCCATTTCCGTTTCCGAAAACGCGTAAACCACTAATGGCAAATTTTCCGGTAGGCATGTGGATATTCACCATTTTGATGAACCTCGTTTTTACCGGTTTTTGGAGTTCGATGTAATCATGCGGAACATCCGTTTTGTTCTGGCTTTTATCAACAAGAGTCTTCCATTTCTTTCCATCTGTTGAGGAAAGGATTTTATACTGGTGATAAATCCCGGTTTGTTTACCGATAAATTCGGCATCCTGATCGGCATAGTTAATCTGTATGGCATTAACCGTTGCCAGGCTACCTAAATCAGTTTGGATCCATTCGCCATTATTAGCTGTTTTAGCACTCCAATAGGTTTTTATACTTTCATCAACGGCGTTATTGGCATTAAAGCTCCCCAAAGTAGACGAAACGGTTATCGGTTTTTTATAGTTAATGAGCATCCAACCTGGCCCAGCAGGTCCACCTTCTTTTCTTTCGGAAGGTAAATAAAGTGGATAATCGCCAAAGGCTGTATTGGTCCACATTACGTCGTCTTTATCAAAACCGGTTGGCCAAATACCCATCCGGCGTTCCCAGGTGTTTTTTACGCAGATAATGCTGGTAGAAATGTGCCAGTAATTTTTATTGTTATCCTGAAAAGTTGCCCCATGACCAGCGCCACGCGAAAATCCACCGCCCTTATAACTTAGTGGATCAGATTGCGGTATGGCTTCGGTACCATCAAATAAGGGTTTGCTTCCTACAACCACCCCGTCTGAATAACCACTGAATTCGGTTCCGGGTGCACCATACTGAAAGTAATATTTGCCATTGTGTTTGGTCATCCAGGCACCTTCGGCAAAGGGATCGAGGAAAGTATTATCCATATATTCGCCAAAACGCTGCCAGCCATAACGCCAGCTCTGCAACAGGTACATCGGGGTGCGGGTACCGATTGGCTTAAAGGTTTTGCGGTCTAATTCTACACCGTACATTGGGTAGTTGTTACTGCTTCCGTTGTACATGTAAAACTTTCCGTCATCATCAGTAAAAAATGCCGGATCCCAACCGCCAATTTCTAAAGAATCGACCAGAGGGAACCATTTGTTGCCTTTAGGATCGGTGCTTCCCCAAAGAGTGAAGTTTTTGGTATAGGTACTGCCAAAAACCACCATGGTATCGCCCACAATACCTACAGCAGGTGCACAGAGTTCATCTTTGGTTTTGTTCCATGGGCGGAGGAATTTCTTTTCGTGAAATTTCCAGTTCAGCATATCGGCGCTGTGCCAGTAACCCCATTGGTTGGTGCTGAAGAGGTAAAAATCGCCTTTATAATTTACGATAACCGGATCGGCGGTGGCGCGGTGTTTGCCCCATTCGGTAAAAGATTCGAAAGGTGTATAACCATAATCGACATTGATGGGGTTGCAATAGGTTTTCTGCTGTGCATAAGCTGTATACGTACCACAGAGTAGGGGTATTATTAAAAATATCTTGAATAAATGTTTAGCCATTATCCGTAAGTTATTAATTGAAAATGTTTATCCGGGCACAGCTCGAACAGCCTATTGCCATCCCGCTAACGCTTAGTCCGGTAACATGTGTTTGATGTTCCCAGTAAACCCACATATCATGTGCGCCACCTGTTGAAGTTAATTTTACGGTATATATGTCGCCATTTTCGGGTATCTGTCCGATAACTGTTCCGTTCGGGGAGTTGGGCTGTATAAAGAAAACATAAACACCACCACTGGTATTGTTTTCCAACCGCACATACACCCCATCACTGGTAGAGTTTGTGGCGGTTACATTTACAGTTGCAAATTTTGCTTTTGCGGTTTTATGTTTAATCTTGTGTATGGATGTAAAACTCGAGTTCAGGATTACACTTCCCATCAATGCTGTTAATATTAAAATAATTCTTTTCATGGTTCTGTAGATTTAATTTAAAATATATGGCTAAACATTTATATACAACACTATACTATGGCTGGAATTGAAAATCCAGTTTCTTCAGGCCATTTTGAACATCTTTATTTCCCATAAATAATTTCCAGAGCAGACCTGAACGGTAGTTCTCGATCATTACTACCATCGGCCCCTGATCAATACCAAGGTATTTTTTAGGGTACCAGTTGTCAGTTTCAGAAAAGGCATCGTAAAAACCGTATTTGCCCCAAACTTTATCACCAAGATCTTCGTAAAGGTGTCTGATTACCTTCATTGATTCTTTTGGTGTATAAGGGATGGATGATATGGCTGCGGTAGGGGAAATTACACCATAATCTTCCTGCAGGCTATGGGCAGCATAACCTTTTACCGAATAACTGGCTGTTAAACCCCAGTTATTTTCGCCATAACCTTTAAATTTTTTCGGATTGGCCACGCAATAGTCGTGTATGGCCAGGGTTTGGTTAACGTTGTTTTGCCAGTAATCGGCATAACGGTCTTTTAATCCCTTCGGATTTAAACCTAAATATGAATAATGTGCCCAGAATAACGGACCCACAGAATTTTTCGCGCCTTGATAATCCAATGGGATATGATGCCCATAGAGATCGAAATTTGCCTTAATTGCACCACCTCTTGCCCAACCTTCGTGATAAACCTCGGCAGGGATACTATGGGTAGGGGATGAGGCTGCCATAACGTACATAATTAAACATTCGTTATAACCTTTTACCGGGAAGTTCATTTCCCAGTTGTACTCTGGCGACCAGTGCCAATACAGTACATTTTTTCCATTACGGAACCAGTTAAAATCGATACCCTTCCAAAGTTCATCAGCTTTTTTAGCAAGTGCTTTTTCAGGTTCGGTTCCGTTTTTATAATATTCGTTGATGCAAACCAGGGCCTGCGCAACAAAGGAAGTTTCTACCAGATCGCCTCCGTTATCTTTTTGTCCGAATGGACGTACTTTTCCTGTTTCGCCATTTATCCAGTGCGACCATGCGCCATGAAAACGATCGGCCCTGGATAGGAAATCCAGTATTTTGTTCAACCGCTCCAATCCTTCCTTTTTGCTTACATAGTTTCTATCAATCCCACTCAAAATGGCCATTAAACCAAAACCTGTTGCCCCTGTAGCTACTGTGTTCTTATCATTTTCGGGATATACATCATCTACATGGAAACGCTCTCTTCCTGCACCGGAAGTTGGTTCAGCACCATCCCAAAAATATTGGAAAGTCTGTTTCTGAACCAGATCCAATAATTCGATATCGGAAAGGTTTTTTTTTACCGATAAATCAGGGTTGTAACTTGCGTTTTTACTTTTTATGCAGGAAGCAAAAAGTAAAATGGGACACAGGATAACAATGAGCAGGTGTGTAATTTTTTTGAGGATAATTTTTTGCATAGGGATTGAATAAATGAAAGGCTGCCGGCAATTACCGGCAACCTCTAACCAGATGATATAATTTAGTAACCCGGGTTTTGCGTAAGCAAACCGCCGCTTAAATCGATTTCTGTTTGTGGAATAGGCCACACTTCATTTTTATTTGCTTTCCAGCCTTTAGGGCCTAAAACCTGTGCGCCCCTGCCCTGGCGGATCACATCAAAAAGCCTATCACTTTCTAATGCCAGCTCCGATTGTCTTTCTTTCCAGATAGCGTTGCGTAAAGCAGTTTTATCTGTGGTGGTAACATCAGGAAGAATGCCTGTAAGGCCTCCTCTGGCACGTGCACGTACTTTATTTAATGATGTTAATGCCAGTGTAGGATTATTAAGTTCGTTGGCCGCTTCGGCATTGATCAATAAGATATCTGCAAACCTCAATACCCTGAAATTTTGCTGAGATCCCTGATTGCCTGAAACATACATGCCAAACGGAACATAAGATTTTTGGTTATAGCCAATGTTTACAATATTTGTTTTGATAAAATCGCCCTGAGGGGTAGTTTCTCCGGGAAATAAGATTGTTGCGTCTTTTCTAGGATCGCCAGCTTCGAAAGAAGCAATCAGCTCTGCCGATGGTGTATTAAAGCCCCAACCGCCAGCGCGTTCGCCTGCTACACCCTGAACCTGACTATACTGAGAGTTAGAGGCATCATTATTTCCGGGAACGAATTCGCATTGAACTTCGAATAATGATTCTACATTATTTTCATTCTGAGTGCGGAATCCTTTTTCAAAATCAGGGAAAAGGGCATAACCCATACCAATTACCTGGTTGGTTAAAGTTAAAACATCATTCCATTTTTGTTGGTACATGGCTACTTTTGCATGCATGCCTATGGCTGCACCTTTTGTTGCTCTTCCTATATCATTCGAACCGTATGATGCTGGTAATACTGTGGCAGCTTCATTCAAATCTTTCTCTATTTGAGCATAAACAGCTGCTTTATCTGCTCTCGGAATGTTATATTCCGATGGATCAGCTGGTACTTTTAATCTTAAAGGTACACCGCCATAAGCTCTTACCAACCTGAAATAAGAATAAGCCCTAACAAACTTCGCTTCTGCTAAATAACGGGCTTTTAAACCGGCATCCATCGAAATATTAGGGATATTATCTAACACCTGATTGCAGAGGTTTATATTTCTGTACTGGCCTGTCCAAAAGCTCTGTAATGATCCTTCTGTAGAAGTTACAGTAAAGGTATCGTACAAATTGAAAAACGGGGCATCCGTTACCGTACTGCCTTTATCTGCTTCGTCTGATCCAGTGCTTTCGATGGCCAAGGCCGGAAAAGCCAGGTTTTCCCAGGTACGTAAATTGGCGTATATTGCGTTTACACCTTTGGTGGCATCTTCCTGTGTTTTCCAGAACTGTTGCGCCACCTGCTGGCCTTGTGGGTCGACATTTAGGAAGTCTTTTTTACATGATGATGCGAATATTATAGTTGATAATACACCAACTGCGCACCATTTTTGTAAACTTATATTTATATATGTTTTCATGCTCAAATCAATTAAAAGGTTAAGTTTACACCGATGTTATAGGTGGCAAACATTGGATATACATTGAAATCAATACCTGCTTTTGTAGGTACACCGCCAACCTCTGGAGTAAAGCCTTTATACCCGAAAAGGTTAACCGCATTCTGGGCATTGGCAAATACCCTTAATCTCTGCATTTTCCATTTAGATACCAGCGATTGTGGCAGATTATAGCCCAATTGGATGTTTCTCAATCTGATATAAGCACCACTTTCAACATAAAATGAGTTGGTTTGGTTATTGTTACCGCCAGCTAAACTTGCTGATGGATAAGTGTTGCTGGTTCCAGGACCGGTCCATCTGTGATCATAAAAATCTTTGGTATAGTTCTCGTTACCGAACCTGTTACCCAGATTGGCATTAAACACATCAACATCTGCCACACCTTGAAAATCGAGTGTTAAATCGAAGTTTTTATAAGCAAAATTGGTATTAATACCATAAGTATATTTTGGATTGGGATTACCAATAAATGTTTTATCTTTTTGGTCAACAACACCATCGCCATTTAAATCTGCATACTTAAAATCGCCCGCTCTGGCGCCAGGCATGCCCGAAGCAGCAGCCTCTTGTGCTGTTTGTAGAATCCCTACTACCTGATAGCCGAAGAAAGAGCCGATCGGCATACCTACTACAGTTCTTGTCGGAACTACAGCATTGTTTAAGCCGTCGCCACCTGCATCAATCGGGTTTGAACCAGTGGTTACATTCAATACTTTATTGTTATTAATGCCAATGTTGCCACTAATTGAATAGGTTAAACCACCTGCAGTTTTATCAGACCATGTTGCGGATAATTCGAAGCCACGGTTTCTAAAATCAGCTTGATTGCCTAATAATTTGCTGTCTGATGTACCCAAAGAACCTAAAATCGGGATATTGAAAATAGCCTGTTCGGTTTTTCGATTGTAGTAATCTGCTTCAACTGATAATTTGTTGTTAAAAAAGCCCATTTCCAAGCCGATGTCAGTACCCGCACTGCGCTCCCAAAAAAGAGCCGGAGGAACTATTGTAGTTATGCTTGCGCCGGTATTTGCAATACCGTTATAAAATGCAATTAAGGCTGCGCTTTGATTAACTGTAAGCGTTGTAGGATTGATCGGAACACCTGCATTACCTACTTTACCCCAGCTGCCACGTACTTTTAAATTACTGAAGATCTTCTGATCTTTCATGAAATCTTCGTTGGTTACTACCCAGCCAGCACCAACTGAAGGGAAATATCCCCATAAATCGCCGCCACCGAAAAACTGTGATGCAGCATCGCCCCTTAAAGAAGCATTTAACAAATATTTGTTTTTAAAGCTATAGTTAACCCTTCCGAAATATGAAGTTGCAGTATTTAACGAACCCTTATCTTCGATAGTTCTACCTGCTGCGTTACCCAGGCTTAAATAAAGATCACCTTCTTTAGCATAGGGTACATTTTGCGCTGTTCCGGTAATTGTGTAAGATTTATACCGTTGTGCCGTTTGGCCGGCTAGTACAGTTAAAGTATGATCGTTCCATTTATTCTCATACGTTAAGGTATTCTCTAAAATCCAGTTCCTTGTTTCAATTCTACTGATTGAGAGTGAGCTTATATTGCTCGTTTGTCCGGTTGTTGCAGCATATTTTGGTGTGTAATTTCTATTTTCTTCCTGTCCGAAATCACCACCTGCACTCGTTTTAAACGTGAAATGTTTTGCAAATTTTAATTCTGCATAAGCGTTTCCGGTAACCCTGTATTTTCCTGTTCTGCTATTATTGAAATCAATAGTAGCCTGTGGATTTACATTGCTTCCGTTACCAAGCTGAAAACTGGCAGGATCGCCATAACTGCCATCAGCATTAAAAACAGGTACAACAGGAGAAGCCGTATAAAGTGCACGGTAAATAGATGCTGGTGCATTGTTCGATGTGCTGGAACTTCCGGTGATGTTGTATCCAACTTTTAAATTTTTAAAAACCTGGAAATCGTTAGAAAGACGTGCGGTATATCTTTTGTAATTATTTGTTTTGATGATACCATCCTGGTTAACATAGCCCAGTGAAAAATTATAGCTCGACTTTTCGCTGGCGCCATTGATAGAAACCTGATGGTTGTTGATCATGGCATTGCGTAAAATCTGATCATACCAATCGGTACCCTCACCCAGATTTGTATTAGCGAACAATGGATTAGCTGCCTTGTTAATTGCATATGCTTCATTTACTGCAGTTGCATACTCACTCGCATTGGTCATTTTAACCTGATTGGTTACACTCTGTATACCAACTGTTCCATTATAATTTACAGTGGCATTTCCGTTTTTGCCTTTTACGGTAGTAACCAAAACCACACCGTTTGCAGCCCTAACACCATAAATAGATTGGCTTGATGCATCTTTAAGGATGTTGATGCTCGCAATGTCTGCAGGGTTTAAAAATGTAATGTCATCATACCAAACACCATCAACAACGTATAAAGGCCCTGTGTTGCCATAAATCGTTCCTGTACCGCGAATGGTAATTTGAGGTGCCGAACCAGGGGTTGCGTTATTACTGATCGAAACTCCGGCAACCTTACCCTGCAAAGCACTGATTGGGTTGGTAGAAGGTTGCTTATTAATATCTTCACCCTTAACTGATGCTACAGAACCTGTAACGTCAATTTTCCGCTGTGTACCATAACCCACAACCACAACCTGCTCTAATTGCTGTGTTGAAGATGCCAATGAAACGTTGATGGTGGTTTGGTTATTTACAGCTTGCTCTTGTGCTGTGTAGCCTACAAAGTTGAAGACTAATGTGGCATTTGCCGGTACGCTAAGAGAATAGCCGCCGTTTACATCTGTTTGGGTGCCAGTTTGTGTGCCCTTAATTAAAATAGATACGCCAGGTAATGGGGTTTTGTCACCCCCATCAATTACCTTACCTTTTACGGTAATGTTTTGCGCTAATGCTACGTTAATTGTTAGCAAACAAAATGCAGCGAGAACAGAAATTCTTGTAAAGATTCTTTTCATGCTTTATTATAAATTTTAGTTTAATTGTTGGTTAAATGTGGGGTTGTTTTTGCTGATGTGCAAGTGTTTTTACCTCAACATTAATACATCAACCTATACCCCAATGTTTGATCCTGCGATAAACCAAATGCGATTTTGGCCTAAAAACGCATTTTTTTAGGATTTTAACATAATATTAACATCTACTAAAGTGTATAAAACACACTAAGTGTTTTGTGGGGCAAAGAAATGGCCCATGAGAGGTAATGATGTAGTATTTTTTTTAGCCTACAGCATAAAATTGACAGTAAATATTGCTTTTGGCAAAAAATCAAAAGGTAATTTTAAGGCTATTAATAAATGTAAAAAAGACAATTAATAGCCTGTTTAGAAAAAGTTAAAGCTCCATTAAAAACTCGGTCAGGTTTTTATCGTGTGGTACTTCTAGCTTTTTACGCAGGCGGTATCTCCGGATTTCTACGCCACGCAAAGTGATGTTTAACAGCGACGACATTTCTTTACTGCTCATGTTCATCCTGAGGTAAGCACAGAGTTTTAAATCATTGGGAACAAGATCGGGATGCTGCGCCTTTAATTTTTTAAAGAAGCTTTCGTGTGCCTCGTTAAAGCTGTTTTCGAAGAGATGCCAATCGCGCTCATCGTTCATACCATCGTTAATTACTTTTTGGATCTTACGGGTCTGATCTTCTGAAAGCTTTTTACCGTTTTCGTCCTTAAGTTTCGAAATCTCATCGCTAAGTTTCTGAAGCAACTCGTTTTTGTACACCAGTGTCATGGCCGAATTGGCCAGTTCCCTGTTTTTTGAAGCCAGCTCAGCTTGGAGTTTCTCCGTTTGGAGTTTAATGATCTGCTTTTCGTTGGTTTCGGCTTCCTGCTTTAATACCTCTTCCTGCTCGGCCTGCAAGCGGTCGCTTATTTTCTGACTGTCTCTCTGCAGCTTCCTTTCGTAAATTTTCTTACCCAGGATCAGTACCACCACAAATAGGATGGCATAGAACAGTATCGCCCAGTTGTTGAGGTACCAGGGGCGCAAGATGGTAAACGCATAAACGGTTTCTTCGCTTACCGTACTGTCGTCGATTTTGGCCCTCACCTTAAAAAAATAATTACCAGCACTTAAATTGGTAAAATCTTTCTGTGTGGCGTAACTCCAATCAGACCATGTTTTAGAATAACCCTCTAAATAAATCTGGTACTTAACCTTTGCCTGGCGGTAGTAGGGCAGTGCATAAGATATGCGGATGTTATTGCGGCTGCTCTGGATTTCTGTAGCCTCTTCTCCATTTCCGGTTTCGCTGATAAGTGAAAATTTATCGGTAATATCTTCTATGCGCCTGATTAAAACTGATGGCAATTTCCGCTTTTCCTGATTGAGTTGCGCTGTGGGGTTATAAATTACAAAACCATCATCAACACTGATCAGGTAAATTGAATTGCTGATACGGCTAATGTTTTCATAATACTGAACCATGCGGCCATCTAAAATGCTGAACTGGTTCGAATCGATTTCTACCTTGCCAGGCTCGCTAAAATTAACCAGGGCCGTTTTGCCATGATTGATAAACCAATATTTTTTGCCGCCTGCATTGATGATTTTATTCGATGATTGGAAAGAACCAAGCTCTTTGTTCAACGCTTCGTATTTGGTAAACTTATCACTTAACTCATCATAGGTATAAAACCCTGCATCAGAGGAAAAAACAATCTTGTTCTCTAAATTGAAAATATTGATATTGTAATTACCGGGCAAACCATTCTTCTCATCGAAATATTTTGTGCTGATTACGCTGGTGTAATCAGGGCTTAAATTTAATTTATATAATCCTTTATAGGCATGGGCCACCCAAATATCGCCTTTGTTATCCTGCTCTACATATCTCAATGGTGCATCAAAGCCAGAGATTTTCTTTACAAACTTTAAACCCGATGCCGGGGATTCGGTAAAGAGCGAAAGTCCGGTGTAAGTGCCCTGAACAAGATAATTGGGGTTCGAATTTAGTTTTTTTATCGTCCAGCCACCCGAAGTCATCGAGAGCCATTGGATCTGGTCGCCATTTACTTTAAACGTACCGCTATTGTGGCCACAGATGAGTTCGTTGTCGATAATGGTCAATTCCCATACCTGTCCCTGCGAATTTGGGATCAACCTGAAGTTAAAAGGCAAAAGTTTATCAGGCGACCATTCGCTATAAAATAAACCCTGATTGGTACCCAGGTATATCTTGTTGTTGAAAATAATACTCGAATATACCGTTCCAAACTGACCGGTTTTATCGAAATAAAAGTATAAGGGCGAATTGAGCTCTATCCGGTCGATACCGTTATCCAGTCCTGTCCAAAGATTTTGCTCGTTATCCGCATATAAACTTAAAACTGTGTTGTTCTGTAAACCGCTCGATTTGTTGATACGTTGTACCACTCTTCCGTTTTCATCTATAATAATCAGTCCGTTAAGGATGGTACCATAAGCAAAGTATTTTCCCAATAAGCTTACTCCGTTATTGAGCTGATAGGTTTTGAGGTAAGCATTGGCAGGTGTGTTTAAGGGACTAAAATCTTTTCCGTCGTAAGTAAATAATCCACGTTTGCTGGTTCCGATAATTAAGCCGGTGGTTTTGTATGGCAGGATAGAAAGGACACCTTCTTTACCAACTTTCTCACTGTTCGGAATGTGGACCAATTTGTTACCCAACAACTCAAACAGCCCTTTTTCGAGCACCTCGATCAGGTACCTGTTGTTTACTTTATGAAGGAATAAAAAAGAAGATGGCGATTTAACCACTTCTATTTTATTATTTTTATAGATAAAGATTTTCGAGAATGACTGAAAAATCACGCGGTCTTTATCTACATATATCTTCCAGACTTCATCGTTGATTTTTATTCCTTTTGGAAGTAAGTTGGTAAGGGAGTTATAATTTAATTTGTTATTTTTTATTGCCCAATAACCAAATTCGCCAAAGCTACCTGTGTAAATCCTACCGTTTTTATCAGTGGCCACAGCCCTTACAATCTGCCTGTTGGGCATCTGGTATTTCTGCCAATAACGGCCATCGAAAGTTAAAAGTCCTTCGGCATTGCCAAAATACATTACGCCGTTTTTATCCTTAGCTATACTCCAGTTCTGGTTACCGGCCGAATAAATAGATTTTGGATAATTTTCTATATAAGGTACACCGATGCTTTTAATATCTGATGCATATGTGTTTATAGCAAAGCAGGAAAGCAGTAACAGGAAACGGAAATAGTTTAGCATAAAATGGTTAGCGGGTAAAGCCATTATTACACAAAGTAAACGAAAAATTGTTTAAAATAAGGTGTGAGCTTGTTGTTTAGAGCTGATGTTTTTTGGTTCATGGTTTTATAGATCATGGTTGATAGCTAGGGGGGAATCGCAAATGATATTAGGCATCAATTCATATTTAAGTTCATGGCTTATGACTAATCTTATAAACCATCAACCTCATTCGGCCTGCTATTATACCATGAGCCATTACAGCGAAGACTTCAATTTAGATATCATTTTACAAAGTTGTTCGTATTCAGAATATAGCCTTTTAAATTCTAGCTCTGTAATGTATTTTCTGGATGATGCCATAAAAAGACAGCTTACAACTTCAAGACCAGAGCGTACTGAATACGTGAGGAACCTTTTAAACTCGGCTTTTGATTGTCCCATACAACCTTCGGCAATGTTGAGATTTACAGAATCTGCGGCTTTTTTTATTTGATTGGAAAGACTGAATAATTCTATCCGTGGAAAGTTTTTTGCAATAATATCTATTTCGTTACTAAGATTAACGAGATCTGCCAAACTTTTAGTTCTTCAAATTTGAAAGCCATAACGTTGATTTTGAAATAAATATAATTATCTCGCCCAATATTATGGCTTTCTATTACCTATTTTCTAATAAGTGAGGATTTTAATTGTGATTGTAGGTTATCAACTATCCAACTATTAGCCATGATCCAATAAGCTATAAAACCATTAACCATGAGCTAATAAGCTATCAGCCATAAAACCATCAACCATGGACCAATAAGACGGCTTTAAGCAATTAAACAACCTTCACCACTACCGGCTGCGGAACCTTTACATAATACCCTGTACCATCGTAAGGGCGTTTGCGCGGATTTGTAGTACATGCCGTTGAGCAACAGCCCTGAAGTTCGTTTCCGCAATCATCGCATTGGGTAATGTGCTCGTTGCATTCCGGATTGGCACAATTGATCATTTTTGGAGTGGTTTTACCGCAGTTGTAACAAACAGAAACAACGGTCGGGTTCACCTCATTCACGTCAACAGCGATACGGTTGTCGAAAACGTAACATTTACCCTCAAAATCCTTACCTCCGGCTTCTTTACCATATTTGATAATGCCGCCATGTAACTGGTATACATCGTTAAAGCCGTGGTGCAACAATAGGGCAGATGCTTTTTCGCATTTAATGCCACCGGTGCAATAGGTTAATATTTTTTTGTCTTTATACTGGGCAAGCTGATTGATCTGTTCAGGGAAATCACGGAAATTCTCAATGTCAAGCGTTAACGCATTTTTGAATTTACCAAGGTTATGTTCGTAATTAGAACGTACATCAAGGATAATTACATCCTCATCATCTTTCATTTTCATGAAATCGACAGGTTCTAAATGTTTACCGGTTTGCTTGTTAGGATCGATGATTGAAGTATCCCTTAAGCCCGAATGCACAATTTCCGATTTGTAACGGCAGTGCATTTTTAAGAACGAAAGTTCTTCAACATTGTCGATTTTAAATTCGGTTTTTGCAAACCTTTCGTCGGCGTGTATTGCCTGCATATAAGTTTCGCAGGCTTCGGGAGTACCAGATACGGTACCATTCAAACCTTCGTCGGCAACGATAATACGGCCAACTAAACCTAACGATTTACAGAATTTAAGGTGATCGGCAGCAAATTGCTCTGCCTCTGCTATGTAACTATAGCAATAGTAAAGTAGTGTTTGATATTTTTCCATAACGCTGTTGATACCGTTGCAAACGGCGTTTAAAGCGGTGCAAAGATAGGGGAATTATGTAAGATGTAAAAATGTAAAATGGATAATGTATCTTCCGTCATCCATTTTACATAAAACATCCTAAAATGTAAGATGTAAAAACGGAAAATGGATAAGGTAGACTTTCCATCACCCATTTTCCATCAAACATTTTCCATTCTAAAAGCCATACGATATCCTAAATCCTTGCGTTAACTTACGTCCGCCATCATAGGCAAAACCATAACTGGCACGTAATACCAGGCGTTGGATACCGAAATAAAACTCCTTGTAATTCCTTTTTTCAGGAGAAGATAAATAACCTCCACCGATAAACTCTTCGAGCTTCGCTTTACGTAGCAATGGAATTTTATTCATAAAGAAACCTGCAAAATTATGCTCTAAATGGGCTTCGAAATATTGTTGGTTGGTGCTGAACTGGTAAAAATCAAGATATTGGAACTTTCTTAGGTTGGGAGGGAAGATGGTTGAAATATTACCTGCGAAGTGTTTAAAATCTGGATAATACATGCTCTTATTGTTCAGGAACTTGCCCACACCTGCCAAAAATGAAGTGTAACCCCATAGTCCCAATCCGATCCTGTCCTGAGAAACCTCCAGTTTTACAAAATCGTAATCAACATCACTGTTCAGCACGCCGTTAAATCCTTTTTTATACAATATGGTCATTTTAGGGAACTTTGATTCGGTATAAAACTTGCCGTCCGGACGGGTAATGTACTTCTGTCCGAAAGTATAGGTTAAACTTGCAGTGGCACTGAACGAATTATAAGTAGGGAAAAGCGGTGTTTCTTCCGTTGGGTTAAAAGGATTGTTCGAAGTAAATTCGCGGTCCTTCGCATCAATAATTTTAAATGTAGAATTATTGGTGAGGGTTTTATTCCTGCTATAATCTACCGCCACACTTCCCTGCAGGCCAGATGCCAGCTCGCGTGTGGTATTGATATTTATAAAACTCTTTTCGTAAAACTTGGCGAAATTTTTCTCATAAAACAACGAGTTGATGGTGTTGCCCAGCTGTGTCATCGAACCCAGGTTGTTCAGATCGAATATCCCGTTTCCAAATGATGCACTTACACTGGCACGTTTAAGCGGGTTGTAATAATAACTTCCACTTAAGCTTCCTGTTAGTTTCTGGTTGGCAAAACCGTACCTCAGTTCAGGACGGATGGAGTAAGATTTTCTATTCTCGAACACTTTTCGGTAGGTAACACCATATTTAATGGCGAATCCCTCAACCGTATTGTAAAATATAGATTTAAGTACGGGATCGAACGACCAGTATTCTTTATCGTAACGGTCGTTAATGCTATAGCCGTGCAGCAGCAGCTTAACTATTCCGAATTTATTGTTGTCTTTTTCAAGCGAATCGAGGTATTTTTTTGATTCCTTTAACTTCGCAACACTATCCTTTTTAACATAATTGATTTTTTCATCTTCGGTTAAAGGGATAGGCCTGTTGTTTTTCCAGTAAACAGAGTCTTTTTTGTTCACCATTTCGGTAACTTTTAGAATTTCGCCACTGAAAAAGTTTTTTGGGAATTTAGGATCCAGGTTATAATTGCTGTATATCCCTACAAAATATCCTGCTATTTTAAATCCCAGTACATTGCCAGCAAATTGGAAATTAATTGAGGTGGGCATATAAACCTCGTTAACCTTGGTAAACTGCTGGCTAATATTTAATGTATCGATAAAGTTGATGCCCGCATTTTTGGTCAGGTACACATCTGTATTGTAGATTCTCCAGCTATCATCGATAATATAGATAATCCCCCTGAATACCGGATCGTTTTCACGGCGTGGGATTACTTCTATTTTATGGATGGTTTCACCATTTTCCTTGCTTTCGCCCAGTAATTTATATTTATAATAGAAAAGGGCATTATCTGCAATCGGCGAAATGAATCCCCTGGCACTTAATTTATTTTCGAGCAGGTAGTTATCGTAAAAGTTAATGATCAGGTCTGATGCCTTGTTAAAACTGAAAGCATTGTTCCGGCCTGCAACTTTTGATGAGATCATTTCCTCATGTACATCATTTGGCCGTCTGAAATTAAATTTGCTCTGCGATTCCGATAGGTAAATAATGCCTTTCCGGTTGGTATCAAGCTCTAAAACTTTCTGTATATCCTGTCCGAAGAATTTTTTTGGTGCACCCCTTAACCGTTGCACACCTTTAATATAAACATCACAGCTAAATGCTTTCACTTCATTTAAATGCGTTTTTCTTTGTTTGATGGCCTTACGGATAATTGCATATGCAGGGTCTTCGGCATTGCCCCTGATATTAACGCCTTCTAAAGTATAATTTTCGGATGATAACGTTACATTGAGCGAAATATCGGCCGTTAAATTTACAATATGTTCCTGTTGTTTGTACCCAACGGCCCTGAAACTTAAAGTATGTTCCCCGTTTTTTAGCTTTACCGAATATTTCCCGTCAACATTGGCAGAAGTTCCGGTAGTGGTGTTCTTTAAATACACCGATGCAAAAGGAACTGGCTGTCCGTTGGTATCCTTAACAATCCCGGTAACCGTAAAGTGCTGGGCAAATACAAAATTGGTGAGGCCGCAAAAAAATAGGAGTGCGCAAATTCTTGTCATAGTTGGATTAGTATGCCCTAAATATCGAATATCTTTTAACACTATACACATAGTTGCATGTTAAAGTTTGTTAAGATCGAAAAAAAATGAATCTTCGCTTTATGTTAGCGTAATTTTGTTGGTTTCATTGGAGAGGATTCTAATTCGATTCTGCAGCATCTAAGTTTTATCAACTCTAAAATTGCCTGCAATGATTTTAAATTCACTGCCGGTAGAGGTTGTTTTGATTATGTAACAAGACAAATTTTCATTAATTAGTCCATTCCATTTTCTCTTAAATCTGGCAAAATCAACATCATCATTAGAAGCTTTAAATGCATCATCTATACATTCATCAGCTACTATTCCAAAATTCATATCCAAACGGATCCAGTAAACGTTTTCGAAATAAAGTTTTCCTATCCCAATGTCGTACCAATTGATTTCAAAAACAATGGTGTCGCGTTTTCCAGGGTTGGACCTATCTATTTCAATTCTTTTTATTACTGAATCATGCCAATATAATTCGTTAAATTCCATTTTGTGTTATTCTGTTTTTGCCGCCACGGCCATTTTAAAATGTCAAAATATGTTCTTTATGCACGTAGCCTTATATTAAAGTTTGTTAAGATCGAAAAAAAATAGTGATGTTGCCATATTTCGCGGCCAAAATAAAAGCCTAATGGCTATTGGTCTTCCGGTCAAACGTTTGTCTGTAAAATATATAACGAAAATCGCGTTTTTAGGTCTGAAAAGACTTTTTTTTATAACTTTGGACGTAAATTCAACCATATTAAAAGGCCATGTATAAAACATTACAACCGGTTCTTCAAAAAGAACTTGAAGAAATCGAAAACGCTGGATTATTTAAACGCGAAAGGATTATTATTACGCCCCAGGGTGCCGACATTAAAGTAAGCGGCGGTGCAGAGGTAATCAATTTCTGTGCAAATAATTATTTAGGACTTTCTTCCCACCCAAAAGTGATAGAAGCAGCTAAAAAAGCGATAGACGATCATGGCTATGGGATGTCGTCAGTGCGTTTTATCTGTGGAACACAGGATGTGCATAAAGAACTGGAGGCAAAAATTTCTAAATTTTTAGGTACTGAGGATACCATTTTATATGCAGCCGCATTTGATGCAAACGGTGGTGTTTTTGAGCCTTTGTTTAATGCTGAAGATGCTATTATTTCTGACGAATTAAACCATGCTTCCATTATCGATGGTGTGAGGTTGTGTAAAGCACAACGTTTCCGCTATAAAAATGCCGATATGGAAGACCTGGAAAAACAATTGATTGCTGCTAAAGATTGCCGCCACCGCATTATTGTTACCGATGGTGCTTTCTCTATGGATGGTTCTGTTGCCCCATTGGATAAAATTGCCGATCTGGCCGATAAATATGAAGCGTTGATTATGATCGACGAATCGCACTGTACCGGTTTTATCGGTAAAAACGGTCGCGGTACGCACGAACATTTTGATGTAATGGATCGTATCGATATCATCACCGGCACTTTGGGTAAAGCTTTGGGCGGTGCATCAGGTGGCTTTACTTCGGGTAAAAAAGAAATTATCGATATGTTGCGTCAGCGTTCACGCCCATACTTATTTTCAAATACCCTTGCTCCGGCAATTGCAGGTGCATCAATCGCCGTGTTGGATATGTTGAGCGAAACTACCTCGTTAAGAGATAAACTGGAAAGCAATACTAAATATTTCCGTGAGAAAATGACAGAAGCCGGTTTCGATATTAAACCGGGTTTCCACCCGATCGTTCCGGTAATGTTGTACGATGCCAAAATTGCACAGCAGTTTGCCGCTAAAATGTTGGAAGAAGGCATTTACGTAATCGGTTTCTTTTATCCGGTGGTACCACAGGGCAAAGCCAGGATCCGAGTTCAGTTATCGGCCGGACATGAGCAGCATCATTTAGATAAAGCCATTGCCGCGTTTACCAAAGTGGGTAAAGAACTTGGTGTAATTTAAAATAATAAGATCTACAATAATACAAAGGCCGCTTTAAGCGGCTTTTGTTGTTTATGGGTTCATTTTCTTTTATAATGGTATTGTAAACAGATTATTTGAACCCGCTAAGCCTAAAATTATTAGATAATTTGCCGTATATTTGAAGCCATGTTACAGGACAAAATAACACAATATACCGATAAAATTAATGCTTTCGTAACCGAAAAGGCCGACGAATTAGAGCAGTTCCGTATTAAATATTTAGGAAGTAAGGGCATTATCAAAGAAATTTTCGACGAGTTCAAATCCGTTTCTGTTGAAGAAAAAAGATCGTTGGGTAAGGTTTTGAATGAGTTTAAGCAACTTGCCGAATCAAAATACCAGACTTTAAAAGAATCGACCGAAAGTGTTGATGCCAAAAGTGAACACTCGCAACAGGATTTAACTTTGCCGGGCGAAGGTTTCGAAATTGGTTCGCGCCATCCTTTAGCTTTAGTACGCAGGGAAATTGTGGAGATTTTTGCCAAATTGGGTTTTACCGTGGCAGAAGGTCCTGAAATTGAAGACGATTGGCATAACTTCTCGGCGCTGAACTTCCCTGAAGAACACCCGGCAAGAGATATGCAGGATACTTTCTTCATCAAAAAAGGTGGCGAAAAAGGCGATATCGCTTTGCGTACACATACTTCATCGGTACAGGTGCGTATGATGGAGCAGGGGCAACCGCCGTTCAGGGCGATTATGCCGGGCCGTGTTTACCGTAACGAAGCCATTTCGGCAAGGGCACACTGCTTTTTCCATCAGGTAGAAGGTTTGTATGTTGATGAAAACGTTTCATTTGCGGATTTAAAGCAAACCTTATTCTATTTCGTTCAGGAATTGTACGGAGAAGGTACAAAAGTGCGTTTCCGTCCGTCATATTTCCCTTTTACAGAGCCATCTGCAGAAATGGATATTTCTTGTACCATTTGTAAAGGATCTGGTTGCCAGCTTTGTAAATACAGTGGTTGGGTAGAAATTCTGGGCTGTGGTATGGTTGATCCAAACGTTTTGGAAAACTGTGGTATCGATTCGAAAAAATACAGTGGTTTCGCTTTTGGAATGGGTATTGAGCGTATTGCAAACCTAAAATATGTAATTAAAGACCTGCGTTTATTCTCCGAGAATGATGCACGTTTCTTAAAGCAGTTTAAATCGGCCTTAATTTAATGATGAAATATCTATACAGCATATTATTTGTTCTGCTATTAACTGTTGGTTGTGGTAAAGAAGATGGTTACATTCCTGATGTACCTGTAAACTATAATGTTACCATAACCGAATTTAGCCTAAAGGCGGTAAATAATGTGCTTGTAGTTCCCAATGTTGGTGTTGGTGGATTATTAATCGTTAAAACACCCCTCGGTACCTATGTAGCGTTCGATCGTTGCAGTACGGTAAATCCGGAGAAGATATGTAAAGTTGCACCTGATGATAGTGGGGTAACCGCAACAGATCCCTGCTCTGGAGCAAAATTTTCGCTGCTTGATGGAAGTCCGCAAAAGGCACCTGCCGAAAAAATGCTAAGAGCATACAACATATCGCTGCAGGGCAACACACTATTACACGTAAGCAATTAGAATGGAAGCTGAAAAAATAAAAGAAACAGTAAAAAAGGCTGCCAAAGAATTATTTAGAAAATACGGTTATCATAAAACCAGTGTAAACGAGATCGCCAAAAAGGCACGTATTGCCAAAGCAACGATTTATAAATATTTTGAAAGTAAAGAGCAGGTATTGGATAGTATCCTAATGGATTACCTTGATCAGAACCTGCACGAAATTTTGCATAATAAAGTGAGCTACGCATCAGAAGAAGAGCATTTAAAGGCCCTTGTGATGAAAACCAGCCGTTTATCTTTTACCGCATGTAACGAATTTATCGGTTGGGATTTTGTACGCGAAAATGCAAACTCACAGGAGTTTTTAAAACATTTATCAGATCAGCTGGAGGCCTTATTATTGGCCGCTTACCTGCAACTGGATAACTTTAAAAATAATCCGGCCCGGAGGGAAGGATTGGCTTTTCTGTTAAAAGCAAGTAAAAGCATCGTATTCTCTTTCGCTTTTACCTCTGTAAGCGATTCGGATGTACGCAAAAACTTTGTAAGCTTCCAAAAGGAGATATTGCCGTTTTTGGTAAAAGCAGCGCTTTAACACATAGATCGTCACCCTGAATTTATTTCAGGGTCTTTCTTAGTTCTTCGTCATCTCGACCGAAGCATAGCGTAGCGGAGAGATCTATCTCGAGATAGATTTAGCTTTGCTGAGTCTCTGGTCTTAGCGTCTCGCTAAGACCCTAAAAGCATGTCGTAGCGAGACGCTACGACTAGAAAGAGTTGAGAATGACGTATCGCGGGGAGTTAGCGTGTAATCAGTTTACTGATTATAATACTCCTTCATCTTAAACTTCTGCACAGTTCTTTTCATTTTGCCATCGACCAGTTTTTGGGTAATCACCGTAACATAATCGGCGATGCTCGAATCTTCAATTACCGATGAATCTTCGTATAAGGCATTTTTATTACCGTATTTATAATTGATCGTCTTATCAAAACAGCATCCGTCTTTTTGATGTATGGATAACTGTTTTGCTTTTTTATCTACATCAAACATACCAAGGTTTGTGCTAGCCAGCTTGGTCAGTTCACTATTCAACAAGAACTTGTTGTCGGCTGAAGCTAAATACACATCATAAGATGGGCTCATATAACTGCCCTTGTTGCCGTTTCTTATCGCGATATCTTCAAGCCCGTCAAAATTAAAATCGCCGAAAATTAACGGTGTTTGGTATTTTCCCAGTTCAAGCCATCCCAGTTTCGCATCCTGTGTTTCGGTTAAACCAAATTCAAGGTCATCAGAGTGAAAAGTATCAATCTCGCGGTCGGTAGTCTTGTTATAAACGATAATGGTTGCTTTTCCGTCGCAGGCACGGCTTTCACATCTGTCGACAATAATTTTAGCCTTGTATAAATCGGAGCTATTGTTGGCGAGGAATTTAAACTGTGCTTTTGCGGCATTGGTAATCAATAAAATACAGCAAAAGATGATCAAATTTTTCATTTAATATTTTTTGGTAAAATTACGTCATTATCAAACCGCAAAAAGTTAAAAAAGGTTAACGTTTACGTTTACGCGTTTGGATATAGCTTTTTACTGCAGATTTTGTGGTAAGCCAATCGCGACCTTCTTTATAGGCGTCTATTTTGCCCTGCCTGGCCAATAAACTTACATACTCTTGCCCATAAGGAACATCAGGTTCTGAAACGATATGTGAAATAGGTTCGTAATCGCCATAAGTGCTATTGGGTAATGCATTGAGGTAGATATTTAAGGAACGCTCTACTGCCTGCAACATAAGCAGGCAAAGTTTATGGTATTTACCCTTGTTTGCCTGATTAAGTGCCTCGTAATATTTCTTTCTGTCGTTTTTGAGGATAATAGCTGGGGGGAAGCCCTTGCGCATCAGTAAAAGATTCATTGCAAGCCTCACCGTACGGCCGTTTCCATCAAAAAAAGGATGTATCCAAACCAGTTTATGGTGGAAAATGGTAGATAATACAATATCATTTAACCCTAAGGGGTTATCATTAATAAATATGATTAATTGATCTAGCAGATCGGAGACCTTGTTGGCATTGGGCGGCGTAAAATTTGCGCCAACAATACGCACACCACCATTTCTTAAACGGCCTGCATAATCATCTTCAATACTCCGCAACACCAAACCATGCAATGATAAAATATCGATGCTCCTTAGTATGTATTTATTGTTTACTAGGGTGTAGAGATAATCGATGGCTTTTTCGTGGTTAAAGGCTTCGAAGTGTTCCCTTAGCGATTTGCCTTTAACCGTAATGCCTTCCTGTAAAACCATCTGGGTTTCTTTTAGGCTTAGGGTATTTCCTTCGATGCTATTGGAGTTGTAAGTCCATTCGAGGGTAAGGTCTTCTTTGATGCGGTGTAGGGCGCTACTAGGCAAAGGCCTCGAGTTTTCTAACTTGGCCTTTTTATCGTACAACCTGCCTATTTGTTGTTGTAGCTCTTCTAAATCGCTTAAATCAAAATCCCACACAAACAAATATACTAATTATCGGTTGAAGTTAAAAATACTATTATCCGATATTAAAATTTTTCACAAAAAAAAAAGATAACCAGTTAGTTATCTTTTTTAAAATAGGGTTGAATTATAATTTATTCCCACTTAAATACCTTAACGGCTACGGCGTAAATACCGATTCCCCAAAGTAAAAGGATCATAATCTGAAATTTAACATCCCACAAACCTACACCTTCGAAAGCTACTTTGCGCATGGCATCGTTTAAATAGGTGAGGGGTAAAGCCCTGCTAATGGGCTGTAGCCAGCTTGGGAAAGCTTCTATGGAAAAGAATGTGCCCGACAGTAAAAACTGTGGTAAAGTAATAATGTTTGAGATGGGTGGCACCATGCTTTCATTTTTGGCAATGCCCGAAATGATAAAGCCAAATCCCATAAACACAATTACGCCCATGGTGGCCAGTATGAGCATATTGACGACGGTAGCGGCCCCGTGTACAAGTGTAAAGCCAAAAAAGAAGTGGCCGATTAAAATGATAAATAAAGCCCCGATTAAGGCAAAGCCGATACGTGCAATACCTTCGCCTATTACAATGCTCGAACGCCTTACAGGTGTAGCGAAAAAGCGTTTAATCACCAAAGTTTGGCGCAGGCTTAAAAACACAAATGCAGTTCCGAAAACACCGGTGCTTAAAAGTGAGAAACCCAGTTGTCCGGGAAGAATAAAATCGATGGTTTTATATTCACGGCCGGTTATGGTGCTTTCTTTTATTTCTGCAACCGTCGGCTTTAAGGTTTTATCGTAAAAGATGTTGTTTAAAACAGACTTTAAAATGCCGCCTTTATCGCGCGATGCCGATGTGTAAACAACATTGACAGAATAAGCTGCTGAGTTTACTTTTCTATGTACATCGATCATGGCATCTACATTGCCTTTTTCGAGTAGTTTATCGAAATCAGCTTTCGATTTATCTTTAACCAAACGGATCATGCCTGTTTTTTCGAGCATCCCCATTACCGGATTGTTTACATCCGAGCCCGGTGTAACCCCAACATCGATATGCGTTCCGCCGCCACCTAAAAAGCCGAAAACCAGGATAAATATCAGAGGGAAAGCAAGGGTAAATACCACTGCCGAGGGGCTCCGCATAATCGACCGGAAACTCGCTTTTGCAAGGGCCAGGGTAGCCTTAATGTTATTGTATTTTTTCATTTACTATTTTGATTAATAGTTGCACTATTTTATGTTTTTAAACCCGATCCGATAGCTATCGGATGGAGTGTAAATCCTTTTTGCTTGATATAGTTTAATTGCTAAGCATGGTGTTTGCAAAAAGATTGTAACGAAAAGCGGGACTGACGCTGATTTTAGCACCGCCTTTGCTTTTCAAATACCCCCGGAAAGCTTATTCTCTCCACTCTTGCCCTGTTAGGTTGATGAAAACATCTTCCAGGTTGGCCTTTTTAACTTCTTTTTTACGTTCAAAGCCGCTGCTTACCAATTGATCAATCAGGTTATCAGGGGTGTCTAACGCAATGATCTGCCCACGCTCCACAAAAGCAACACGATCGCAGAGTTGTTCGGCCTCATCCATATAGTGTGTGGTAATTACAACAGTTGTGCCTGCATTACGGATCTCGATAATCAAATCCCAGAGGTTTCTGCGTGCCTGAGGATCCAAGCCTGTTGTAGGCTCATCAAGAAAAATAATTTTGGGTTGGTTGATCAGTGTGGTTGCGATTGAAAAACGCTGTTTTTGTCCGCCCGAAAGGGCTTTGTATTTTGCTTTGGCCTTATCCTGAAGGTTCACTTTCTCCAGCATTTCCATCGGTTTAATGTTGGCGCCATATAAACCTGCAAAAAGTTCGATCAGTTCAATCAGGTTGAGGTTCGGATAATATCCTGCGGCCTGTAACTGTACGCCAATAATTTGTTTGATGTCCTGAGCCTGTTTATCAACCGAAAAGCCGTCGACAATAATTTCGCCAGATGTTTTATCCCTTAATGTTTCAATAATTTCGAGGGTAGTGGTTTTTCCGGCACCATTTGGACCGAGCAGACCAAAAATCTCGTTCTCGTAAACTTCGAAACTAAGGCCCTGAACGGCCACAAAATCATCGTACTTTTTTACCAGGTTATTTACGCTGATAATGGCTTTTTTTGTTTCCATGTTGCGAATGTAAGGAGCTTTAAATGAATTGAAAATGAATTATGGACGAGTTTGTCTAAAATGTCGGTAAAATGATGTTTTGAGCAGGCGAAAATCGATTAAAAAAGAAATCTGCGGATCGTTGGCCTGTTTTTGCCACAAATCCGCAGATCTTTTTTGTTGATTGGTTCATTAGGCATTGGTTCATTGGTCACTGGTGGTTCACCTTTTCCCTTTGATATTATACCTCAAACCTTTGGTCTTTAGTCTTTAAGCTTTAGTCTTTTACCTTTCAGCCTTCTACCTTTCTTTGGTCTTTAAGCTTTGGTCTTTTACCTTTTGCCTACCAAGCCAATTTTCCTGTCATTACTTCAACAAAATCGTCGAATAAGTAACGCGAATCGTGTGGGCCTGGTGAAGATTCAGGGTGATATTGAACCGAAAATGCTTTTTTACCTTTAACACGGATACCTTCGATTGATTTATCGTTTAGGTTAACGTGCGTGATTTCTACTTTATCAGAGTTTCTAACTTCATCAGGGATTACACCAAAACCATGGTTCTGTGAAGTAACCTCACAGTGGTTTTTGATGATGTTTTTAACCGGGTGGTTTAATCCGCGGTGACCGTTGAACATTTTCATGGTACCGATACCGTTTGCTTCGGCCAATAACTGGTGACCTAAACAGATACCGAACAATGGTTTATCTTCTGCTAAAATATCTTTAATGGTTTCTACGGCATAAGGCATTACCGATGGATCGCCGGGGCCGTTTGAAATAAAGTAACCGTTAGGGCTGAATTTTTCCATTTCGGCAAAAGTAGTTTTGGCCGGGAAAACCTGAACATAAATGTCGCGGTTTTCAAAATTGCGCAGAATGTTTTTCTTGATGCCTAAATCTAAAGCCGCTACTTTTAAGCTTGCATCCGGATTACCATAAAAATAAGGTTCTGTTGTGCTTACTTTTGATGAAAGTTCTAATCCTTCCATCGAAGGTACTTCGGCCAATTTTTGCTTTAATTCTTCTAAATCGGTAATCTCAGAAGAAATAATGGCGTTCATGGCGCCTTTATCCCTGATGTGACGAACCAATGCGCGGGTATCGATATCGGAAATGGCAACTAAATTATCATTCTGGAAATAATCCTGGATCGATTCTGTTGCTTCTTTACGGCTATAAACGATGTTGTAATTTTTGCAGACTAAACCAGCGATTTTAATCGAACCTGATTCGATTTCATCTTTGTGGATACCATAATTACCAATATGTGCATTGGTGGTAACCATTATCTGTCCAAAATAACTTGGATCTGTAAAAATTTCCTGGTAACCTGTCATCCCGGTATTAAAACAAATTTCGCCGGTAGTTGTTCCAATTTTTCCGGCCGCTTTGCCGTAAAAAACTGTGCCATCGGCCAGTAATAAAATCGCAGGTAACTTGGTGTAGTTAGTCATGGTAATTACAATATGGATTTTGATTTAAAAAAGACTTGAAAAAAGAATGGCTTTCGGCATTAAAGCCGTATTTGCAGGGTGCAAAAAAAGATGAATATATCCCTTCCATTTCGGGGTACAAAGATAGGTTTTTAGATTGGGAATGTAAAGAGAAAAATGAAATAAGGTTTAGCTGAAAGACTAAAGCTAAAAGCAGAAAGACTAAAGCTGAAAGCAGAAAGACTAAAGCTGAAAGCAGTGAACCCCCGATTTGCATAAAAAATGATTTTAACCTGAGATTGCTTTAGCCTTTTACCTTTGGTCTTTCGGCTTAATTAAAGAAAAAACAATACTTTTGGCAACACAAAACAAATCCCATGTCGGTACATAAAGAAATTAAACGTGTTACCACGCATACTTTACAGGAAATGAAGGAGCGTGGCGAAAAAATATCGATGCTAACGGCCTACGATTATTCGATGGCGACCATTTTGGATGATGCAGGCTTAGATGTTTTATTGGTTGGCGATTCTGCTTCGAATGTAATGGCTGGTCACGAAACGACTTTGCCCATTACCCTCGATCAGATGATTTACCATGCTGCTTCGGTAATCAGGGCGGTTAAACGTGCTTTTGTAGTAGTAGATCTGCCTTTCGGTTCTTACCAGGGAAATTCGAAGGAAGCTTTGAACTCTGCCATCAGGATCATGAAAGAATCGGGTGCCCATGGTGTTAAGTTAGAGGGTGGCGAGGAAATTATCGAATCCATCCAGCGCATCATCACTGCTGGTATCCCGGTTATGGGGCATTTGGGACTAACACCGCAATCCATCTATAAATTTGGAACTTATACTGTTCGTGCCAAAGAAGAAGAAGAAGCAAACAAGTTAAAAACCGATGTTTTGGCCTTACAGGCCGCAGGTTGTTTTGCCATTGTACTGGAGAAAATTCCGGCTGCTTTGGGTAAAGAAGCTACAGAAAGTTTGAATATCCCAACCATTGGTATTGGTGCAGGGCAATATTGCGATGGACAGGTTTTGGTGATAAATGATATGATCGGCCTAACCAAAGGATTTAAGCCCCGTTTTTTACGTCAGTACATAAACCTTTACGATGAAATTTTAGGCGCGGCACAATCTTACATCCGCGATGTAAAGGGAAATGATTTTCCGAACGAGAAAGAACAATATTAAGTCCGCAGTCTTGAGTCCAAAGTCCTCAGTCGAATGACCAATCAACAAATGACTAATGACCAATGAACACCTCGAGACAGTTAACCAATTTAAACAATTAACCAGTTAACCTAAAAATGCCCATTACCGATAACGACATCCTTTTTGAAGACAATCATTTAATCGCCATTAATAAGAGGGCGGGTGATATTGTGCAGGTTGATGAAACCGGCGATGAACCTTTAGATGAGCAGGTAAAAAAGTATATTGCAAAAAAGTACAATAAACCGAATGGTGCCTTTTTAGGTGTGGTACACCGTTTGGATAGGCCGGTAAGCGGTGTAATCCTGTTTGCTAAAACCAGTAAGGCTTTAGAAAGGATGAATGCTGTTTTTAAAAACCGCGAAGTAAAGAAAACCTATTGGGCGGTGGTAAAAAACAAGCCTGAAAAAGAATCGGCTACTTTGATACACTGGTTGGTTAAAAACCCGCAGAAAAACGTGGTTACCTATTACAATACCGAAGTTACCGGGAGCCAGCGGGCGGAGCTTTCTTATAAAGTAAAAGCCAAGGTGGGCGATTATTACCTTTTGGAAGTTGATCCTTTAACAGGCCGTTCGCACCAGATCAGGGTTCAGCTTTCCTCAATGGGCTGTCCGATTATGGGAGATAATAAATATGGTTATCCACGCGGAAGCAGAAAAGGAAGCATCTGTTTGCATGCCCGTAGGTTACAGTTTATACATCCTGTTAAAAAGGAACCTGTAAATATATTCGCCAAATTGCCGGTAGATGGTTTTTGGGAACGATTTGAGGATTTATAGTATAACATACTAATATAATGGAGATATCCGGTTACAATATTTTAGTATTTAACCGGATTTTTTGTGATTTGGCATCATATTTAGTCTGTTCAGGATTAAAACCAAATCAATCATGAAAAACACCATCTTATCAATTGCAGCGATAGGCCTGCTTACTACCTCTTTAGTTTCGTGCGATAGCACAAAAAAAACAGAAACGACTACAGATTCGACAGAAATTTCTGCAAAAGGCGACACTATTACAAAAGTGACAACAACTACTACCGAAACTGTTAAAACCAGTGCGCCAACTTTTTCCAGCGAAGAGGTAAATAAAGGCCTGGCAGAGTACAGCAAATTAAAAGATGAATACGTTGCAGCTGTAAAAAGTAAAAATGCAACAGAAATTAAAGCCATCAGCGATAAATATACGGCCTGGGCCAATCAGGCAACAGGTTGGGCCGCTAAGCTAAAACCTGATGAAATACAGAAATATTCTGATTATGTACTTAAATTAACCGAAGAGTGGACTACTGCAGCTAAGGATACTGTAGGGAAGTAGAAACTAGGAATTCGTCATTGCGAGAAGGCTTTTTCAGCCGACGAAGCAATCTTTCCTGTATAACTGGCATGCATGATAGATTGCTTCGTCGTTCCTCCTCGCAATGACGGCTTTTTCTTTACAAAATTTTATTTACACTCAACTTTACCAAAAGCCATCGATCCATCAAACTTCAGTTTACTTAAATCTTTGTATTTGGTTTCGCCTTTAACTTCCTGCACATCGCCGAAACCTTCGATCAACTGATCACCCTTTTTTAAGAAAGCAACTTCCCTAACAGATGTTTGCCCCTCCGACTGGAAAGTATAATTTGCAATAATGGTATCGCCTTTAACAATACCGACAATTGTACCTGCATTTTTATCTTTCTCGTATAAATTATAACCCAATGTGCCGGTTACCTTATTATCCCCACTTTTAAGCGATAGGGTAGCAGTATCGCGGTTTTTAATGTATTGGTAACACTGAATGGCATCTGATGCTGTTTCGGCATTGGTTACAATGGTAGAATCTATTTTAGCCTGTGTCTTTTTTGCGGTGCCGCCCTGGCAGGCAGCCATAAATAAAGCAGCAAGGCCTAATACTGGGATGATGTTTTTCATTTTTTTATCGGATTGATTTGCTTTTGTTAAGCAAAGGGCCTGCCAAAAAGAATTTGTTGTAGTTCACAATGCCGTCATTTCGAGCGGAGTCGATAAATTCTTCCGTGTTTTCCGTGAATCCGTGGCAAAAACTAAAGTGCTATCGATAAGCTAACAAAATTAGAATGTGGATTACAAATCCACAATTCGAAGGTCGGGATTGCAAATCCCGACCAACCCAGGGCATCTTTTTCGCATGATAGACCCTGAAATAAATTCAGGGTGACGATCGCATTAAGGAAATGAACTAATACTAACCGAATCTGGCCCACAAACTAGAAAGCCCCGCAATGCGGGGCCGACTAAACAATTAAACAAAAAAGATTTTTACCAAACGTAAGTACCTACCGCACCTTTATCTAAACTGCTGGTTACAGTTTTACCATTGTATTTAATATTGAATGCTGTTTCCGAACTGTTGTTATTGCAAACAATGAGTACGTTCTTGCCATCAGGTGTTTTAAAAGCCACATTCTGAAGGTTGTTTGTAACATTTGAAGCAATGCGTACCGAACCTGGTTTTACAAATTTAGAAGCATGTGCTATTACATAATAAGCCACATTTCTGCTTACCGCAGGTGCAATGGTGATGGCACCTAAACAAGAGGTACAACCGCCTTTATCGGTATGTGGGTTGTAATTTGGGTCGGCAGCTAAATTCCATTCTAAAACATTGCGGCTCCAGTTGCGTGTTGCACCCACAATAAGGGTTGATACATGCCATTTTAAATCTTCGGCAAAGTTGCCCGGACCGCCAACCCATTGTTCGGTAAAGTACACATTACGATCAGGGTGGGCATTGTGAACCTGTGTAAGCGCAGAAATCGGACCTGCATATAAATGGAATGCAGAGCCATCAACGTATTTTTTGGCATCAGCATCGTTTAAAATGGTGATCGGGTATTCGGGTTTATCCGCATTGTGATCGTAAACAATAATTTTGGTTTTAATACCACTGCTCTGAAATATAGGTCCCAAAGCAGTTTTAATAAAATCAGCCTGATCTAAAGCTGTCATATACATACTTGGGTTATTGCCAGGGTGTAAGGGCTCATTTTGTGGTGTGATAGCGTCGATTACAATGCCTTCGGCTTTCATTGCCTGGATATATTTAACCAGGTATTTGGCATAAGTTTGATAATATTCAGGCTTTAAACTGCCACCGATAAAACTTTTATTGGTTTTCATCCAGGTAGGGGCGGTCCAGGGTGAACCTAAAATTTTAATCGAAGGGTTAATGGCAACAATCTTTTTTAATACAGGGATTAAATCTGTCTGTTCTTTAGCGATAGAGAATTTAGCTAAGTTATCATCGGTTTCACCATCGGCCAGGTCGTTATAGGTAAAAGGATAAGCACTTAAATCAGAACCGCCAATGCTGATTCTAAGATAACTTACGGCAATGGCATCATCGGTACCTGCGAATAATTCGTTTAACAGTTTATCCTGTGCAGCTGCGGGTAAGGCATTAACGAGGCTGGCACTACCACCAGTTAAGGTATAGCCAAAACCATCGATGCTTTGAAAAGTAGTGGCGGGATCAACCTCAATCGTTGGGTTGTTATTGGTTGCGGTAGAAAAGTTTAAGGCAACATTCTGCTTTTTTAACAACTGCGACTGATCGCCTTTGGTTAACCAGAAAGCAACATCGGTTTTAACGGGTTCAGCTGATGTTGGTGGAGAAGTATCGCCTCCACTTGCCTTAGGGCTTTTGCTGCAGGCGCAGGCAACAATCAGGATGCCCAGCGCAGTGCCCAGGTTGTAAAATGGTTTCATAATTATGGTTTTGGTTAGAGATTTCAGGGTATTTCGCATAGTATAAAATTGACGGGATAATTAAAAAGCATTGCCTATACTTTTTGGGTATAAGCAATGCACCTGTAAAAAACAGGATTGGTTTAATTTGTGTAATTAAAGTTTATTTTCTGATCGCCGATCTGGATTTTGAATTCGCCAGCTTCGGTTACTTTTTTGCCTTCTACATTTACAACGGCAATATCTTCAGGTGTTAAAGTGAAGCTTACGGTTTTGCTTTCGCCTGCTTTTAGGTCGATTTTTTCAAAACCCCTTAAGCGTTTTACATCCGGTGTAATTACACTTGCAACCAGATCGGAAGTATAAAGCAATACACTTTCCTTTCCGGCCCTATTTCCGGTATTGCTTACTTCAACTGAAATAGTTAAAGTTTCGCCAGCTTTTAAAGTATTGCTGCTTAGTTTAAGGTTACTGTACTTGAAAGTGGTATAGCTTAAACCCTGACCAAAAACATATTGCGGATTATAGTCTGAATCATAATTATAAACACCTTCTACCGTTTCGCGTGCTTCTGAAGGTTTGTGATAGTAAGTGAATAAGGCATTCGGGAACTGCGGATAGGTGTAAGGCAGTTTACCTGATGGATTTACATCACCGAATAAAATGTCCGCCAATGCATCGGCACCGTAATTTCCAGGCAGATAAGTTTGAACCACGGCATTCATGCTCTTTTCAAACTTACTGATAATCCTCGGACGGCCTTCGTTCAATATCAGAATAACTGGTTTTCCGGTTGCAGCAATCTTTTTTGCCAGTTCGATCTGCAGATCAGAAATGTAAAGATCGCTCAAATTACCCGGAGATTCTGTATAGGTATTTTCGCCCAGGCACAATACTACGGCATCTACATCTTTAGCTGCAGCAACGGTTTCATCCATTTTATCGGCAAAATCTTCGAAATACTTGCCGTCCATTTTATAGCTTACACCAGGTAGGTATTTTATGTTATCGGCACCATTTTTATGCTGCAAAGCTTCTAGAATGGTGTTGTAATCTTTCGCAAACTCTTCTACTTTTTCACCCTGCCAGCTATATGTCCAAGCACCGTTTAAAGTACGCATTGAGTTTGCATTTGGTCCGGTAACCAGCAGTTTCATTCCTTTTTTTAAGGGAAGGATGTTGTTTGTGTTTTTTAACAAAGTGATCGATTCTGCTGCGGTATTGTAAGCAGCAGTCTGAAACTCTTTACTCGCAAATTTCGGGTAATCTTTAGGGTTGGTGGTTGGTTTTTCGAATAAGCCTGTTGCAAATTTTACCAGTAAAATCCTGCGTACCGCATCGTCTATCCTTTCCTGTTTAACTTTTCCTTCTTTAACCAAAGCAATCAGGTTATCGCAGAATACCTCATAGTTATAAGCAATCATGCTCATATCTATTCCGGCATTGATGGCCAGCATAATTGCTTCTTTATCGTCTTTTGCAATGTGGTCTCTTTTAAAAAGGTTTTCGATGTCGCCCCAATCGGTAACCACTAAACCTTTAAAGCCCAGTTCTTCTTTTAATAATTTAGTAACGATGTTATAGTTGGAGTGTACCGGAATACCATTAATAATACCAGAGTTGATCATTACGGTATGTGCGCCCGCCTCAACAGCCGCTTTAAACTGCGGCAAATGGTATTCTCTTAAAGCCTGATCGGAAATAAAAGACGGTGTTCTGTCTTTTCCGGTGGTTGGGGTCTGGTAACCTAAAAAATGCTTTAATGAAGTGGCAACCTTATAAGGATTGGCTACATTGTTATCGTCGCCTTCGTAACCTTTTACGGCTGCTTTTCCCAATTCGGTAACCACGTAAGGATCTTCTCCAAAACTTTCCCACTGGCGCGGAAAACGCGGGTCGGCACCTAAATCCAGAATAGGGGCGAAGTTCCAGGGAATAGAACTTGCACGGGTTTCGTAAGCAGTGATTGAAGCACCGTTTTTAACCAAACTGCGGTTAAATGTTGCCGCCTGACCGATCTGCTGAGGGAACATGGTAGCTCCAGCGGTGTAGGTTGCACCATGCACTTCATCAACGCCATAAATTACGGGGATTTTGTTTTTACCTTTTTTAATGGCAACATCCTGGATTTCGCTGATAATTTTATACCAAACCTGTGGGGTACGCGCCCTGTTGTTGGAGGTGTTTAACACCGAACCAACATGGTATTGGATCAAAGCCTTGTCCATTGCCGCTTTATCGAGTGTAAAAGGTTCGTCGCTTTCGAAACGGCTTTTTCCCGTTCCGATTACATCCAGGGTAATCTGTGCCATTTGACCTACTTTTTCTTCAAGGGTCATTTTGCTTAACAGGGCTTCGATTTTAGCCTGGTTTGGGTTTTTGATCTGGGCCTGGGTGCTGATTAAGCTTCCGGCTGCCAAAAGTGAGAGCAAAGTTTTTCTAAACATCATAAGGGTTGGGATATAAAACAAAGGCGACCATAGCCGCCTTTGTTTTTTTATAGAAATTAACGTACGTTAGGATTTTTGTCCAATTCGTCCTGCGGGATAGGGAAATATAATTTTGAAGCGTTAAGGTTATAGTTCAGGTTTGCACCATTACCATCAACCTGTGCATTCATTACCGGGATAACCCTGTTGGTTCTTAATAAATCAAACCAACGGTGGCCTTCGAAAGCCAATTCCAGGCGACGTTCGTTTTCAATGGCCAAACGCATAGATGCCTGATCTGTTGCGGAAGTGATACCCAAGTTAACGCGGTTGCGGATCTGGTTTACCAATGGTGCCGCTGCCGACCAGCCCGAAGCGCTCAACTCGTTCAAAGCTTCTGCTTTTAATAAAATGATATCGGCCAATCTTAAAATATAGTTGTCAGATTTATCATCTGCACGGTATTTATTGATGTAAGGATAGTTGGCTTTTGACCAGTAAGAATCGCTCCAACCTTCTGATACCACATTATTAAACTTAATGCTCGAAGCTTTACGGATGGCATCACCAGCATCGTCAAATGCTTTGGCCAAACTGTTGGTTGGGGTGTTAAATCTTTTCCATCCCGTTCCAACCAATACACTTGGCATCCAGTTTCCGTGCAAACCTCCGTAACCATCGTATTGCATTTCCCAGATGGCTTCCGAATTATTTTTGTGGTTAGAATCCCAAAGGAAATCGTAGTTTGATACCAGTGAATAACCACCGCCAATTACCGCATCGCAATAGGTGCTTACCTTGTTCCAGTCGGGTGTAGGTTTACTTGCATAAACTTTGGCCAACAATGCATTGGCAACGCCTTTGGTCATAATACCTTTGGTTGCGCCGGCTACGCGTGCATTTGCTGCACCATATTCCAGATCGGAAATAATCTGCGCATAAATGGCATCAACACTGGCTTTTGCCGGATAAAATTCAGCATCGGTTGTCGGTACTTTAACTACCAATGGAACCGAACCCCATGTTCTTACTAGGTTAAAATACATGTAAGCCCTTAAAATGCTGGCTTCTGCAAGGATCTGTTTACGGCGGTCGCCTGCATCAAGTTTTGGATCTTTGATGTTGGGAACGTTAGTTAAAATCAGGTTACAGTTTTTAATATCACTGTACAAAGCATTCCAATCTCTTCCAACATTACCGTTGGTAGAAATTACGGTAAATAAATCCAGCTGGATGTTGGCAGGGTTATCTCCACCTGCATAAGCATTGTCTGATCTTACATCACCATTAGTCATATAATCCCAGATATGGAAGTCGTTGTACATCCCGTCGTACGCACCCTGAATTAATTTCTCTGCTGCTGCTGCATCTGCAAAAGCTACATCAGGACCTACCTGTGTAATTGGGGTTTGATCTAAAAAATCTTTTTTACAGCTGCTTAATGCCAAAGTAATGGTGCCTGCTGCGATTAATGAATATATTTTAAGTTTCATTTTTGTCTGGATTAAAAGCCTACGTTAACACCGAATAAGAAAGTTCTCGATTGTGGATAAGTACCGTAATCGATACCCATTGAAGGACCATTTGCTGTGTTCTGGTTAACCTCTGGGTCGAAACCAGAATATTTGGTAAACGTTAACAGGTTATAGGCACTGGCGTATACCATAAATTTGCTCATTTTCAATTTGCCCAAAGCCATACTACCGAAGTTGTATGATAGGGTAGTGGTTTTTAAACGCAGGTAAGAACCATCTTCAACAAAACGGCTTGATGTTAGGGTATTATTGGTATTGTCTTTAATTGCACGTGGAATATCGGTAATCTGTCCTGGCGTTGTCCATCTGTTCAACACAACGGCCGATTGGTTTTTCGAATCGTTCATGCCTTCAAGTTCCATTCTCGAAGCGTTAAACATCTGATTGCCCTGAACACCCTGGAATAAGAAGTTTAATCCGAAATTGCCATAAGTAAAGGTATTGTTAACACCATAGGTGAATTTTGGTTGTGCCGAACCGATAAAAGTTCTGTCATCTGCCGTAATTTTACCATCACCATTTAAATCCTGGTAAACAATATTTCCTGTTTGAGGATCTACACCGTTTGATACGTAGCCATAAAAACTACCTAGTGGACGGCCTGTAACCACTCTGATTGCAGCATCGCGTTCGTAAATGCCACCAAAGGTGATTGATCCAACTTTATCTCCCAAACTGGTTACCTTGTTGCGGTTAAGTGTAAAGTTGATGTCGGTTGTCCAGGTAAATTTATCTTTAACAAAGTTTTTGGTTGTTAATACAAACTCGAAACCTTTGTTTTCCATATCACCAACGTTGGCAGCGATGCTTCCAAAACCGATTGAATTTGGTAATGGCTGGTTAATTAAAAGGTCTTTAGTTTTTTTCAGATAGGCATCAGCAGTGAAAACCACGCGGCTGTTGAACATTGATAAATCTAAACCGATATTGGTTTGTGTGGTTTCTTCCCATTTCAAACCTGGGTTTGGCAATTGGGAGAATACATAAGATCCCTGTGTGGTTGGGGTATACAACTCGAGGTACGAATAATCTCCGATACCTTCATCGTTACCTACTTTACCCCAGCTGGCCCTTAACTTTAAATCGTTGATCGATTTTACATCTTTTAAGAAATTCTCGCCAGAGATTCTCCATCCAACTGATGCCGACGGGAAATAACCATATTTATTCTGCGGACCAAAACGTGATGAACCATCGGCCCTGAAATTGGTGCTGAATAAATATTTGCTATCATAAGCATAAGTTAAACGGGCTAAATAAGAACGTTTAGACCATTGTGATGCTGTTGGTAACTGTGGCGGAATTGATGTGCCATGATCTAAAAGCTGACCATTTGCACCGATAAAATTCTGTTCGTTATAAGTTAACTTGTAATATTTAGACTCTTGCAAGGTCATACCACCGGTAGCGGTGAAAGCATTTTTACCCCAGTTTTTGGTGTAGTTTAAAATGTTTTCGTTTAACCAAACATGGTCGGTACTGAAATTAGAGTTGATAATCCCTTTTTGTGTTCTGCCATAATCTGTTGAATATGGATCAAGGAAATACATGTATCGGTTATCGTTGTTGTTTGTACTGATGCTCGATTTGAAAGAGAAATCTTTGGTAAATTTAACTTCAGCTGCAAAGGCACCCAGGAAACGGAAATTTCTGTTCCTGTTTGTCGCTGCATTTGCGTTAGCAATCGGATTTTCAGACCCGCCTTTATAAGGGTTAAATGCATAAGTACCGTTAGGCGCATAAATGCCGATGGTAGGAGGAGTGGTTAGTGCCGATAAGATGGTACCACCTCTTGCAACGTTTGCATTATCGCTTACATCTACCGAGTTATTTTGTGTAATAGCTGCATTGCCGGTTAATTTTAACCAGCTGGTAATGTTCTGTGAGCCATTAAAGTGGATGGTATATTTATCCAGTTTTGCCGGAGATACCACACCTTTATCCTGTTGGTAACCTGTTGATAGGGAGTATTGACCACCTTTAATACCTCCAGAAATAGAAGCTTGGTAGCTGTTCTGTGTACCTGTGCCAAAAGTAAGGTCCTGCCAATCTGTATTCTGATTGCCCAAACCGTTGGTATCGTAACCTAATTCTTTCATCAGGGCAATGTATTGATCCCTGTTCAGCACATCCTGTTTTTGCCAAAGGTTAGAAAAACCTGTAAATGCATTAAATGTTGCACGTACTTTATCCGATGATCCTTTTTTGGTGGTAATCAAAATTACACCATTTGCTCCGCTCGATCCGTAAATTGCGGCAGCCGAAGCATCTTTTAAAATGGTTAGGCTTTCGATATCGGTAGGATTTAAGAAACTCGCATCGCGTGAGGTTACTCCATCAATTACATACAGCGGACTGTTAGATGCGTTGATTGAAGTATTACCACGGATGGTAATAGATACACCCGAACCCGGTTTACCCGATTGTGATGAAATTTGAACACCTGCAGCTCTACCCTGGATGGCCTGCAAGGGGTTGGTTACCGGTTGGTTCTCGATATCTTTTGATGATAAAGATACTACAGCCGTGGTTAAATCTTTTTTGGTTGTAGTACCATATCCGATTACTACCACCTCGTTTAACTGCTGGTTGTCGTCGGATAGGGTTATGTTTACCGTTGTACGGCCGCTTACCGCTTCTTCTACCGTTTTATAACCAATAAAAGTAAATTCTAATGTTGAGTTTTGGGGAGCGCTGATCGTATATCCACCATTATCTCCCGTAGAGGCGCCCTGGTTAGTTCCTTTCACCTTTACTGATACGCCGGGCAATGGTAGTCCCTGCTTATCTTTTACCAAACCTTTTACGGTAATATTCTGTGCCATACTCAGTGAGATACCGCATAGAATACATACCATAAGCAATGTAAACTTTTTTCTCATAATTTTGCTCATTGATAATATTATATGCGGTAAAGTTAACACCCATTTAATGTTAAATACAAGTTTTTTGAATGTTAAATTTGATGTAACTAATTGATATTTAGTGATTTGTGTTGATTTCGATACGCTTTAATACCGCAAGCCAAAAGCCGATTTTAGTGCTGATAATCAGCGTTTAAGTAGCCTGGATAAGTAGTACCCCGGTTGCAATCTGATACGCTTAAACACCCTTCCGATTTTTTTTGAAAAAGGACTAAAATAAACAATACTATGACGGATTAGAGGGTGTTTTTATTCGATTACGAGCTGGCTCCAGCCATTTTTGGCTGTTTTTTTCAGCGTTTTCTTCCGGTCGTCCATTACTTTTTTAATGCGCGAGCCGAATGTCCAGCAGGTACTTTGCCTGATAGAAAGCAGTTCTGATAATTTATGCGAAGAGATTTTCCCTTTGGAAGAATAAATCAGGAAAATCATATAAAAAGCTTTATTGATCGGGATGCGGGTATTGTGGAAAATGGTATAGGTAGTAACCGATTCTTCGTAACCGCATTTGCTGCAACGGCGGCTGTGTAAAATATGCCCGGCAAAATAGTGGTCGTTGCTGCATTTACGGCAATGGTAACCATTACTCCATTTTAGTTCGGCAAGAAATTCGTAGCAGGTTTCTTTATCGGGATAAATTTTACTGAATTCTTCAAAATCCACCTCTGTAGACATTACCCTGTCTCTGGTTACCTTTTCTACACTGGTTTGCAGTTCTTCATTATCATGTTCGAGCAGTACGTTCATCCGCGAAATTTCCTCGGCTTGCTGTTGTAGCAGTGCATTGGCTTCTTCGAGCGCCTGGTTCTTACTTTCGATGATCAGCGATTTGTGGTAAACCTCCCGGGTACGTTCCTCAACTTTGGTTTCCAGCTCCTGGTTTAGGGTATCTTTCAGTTTGGCATTTTCGGCCATCTGTCTGATGATCTTCTGCTGCGCTTTATCTTTTTTTAATTTAAGGATACGCACTTTATCGCCAATGGCGAACGATAGAAAGATCATTTCTAGTACGAAGCAGAAACTTAAGCTATAATAACTTATTGCGCCAAAATTAAGCCAGGCAATGCCTAACATAATCAGGAATTTGAGGGTGAAGCCTGCAAAAAGAAAACTATAGCCCAAAACGAAGAAACGCGCAGGTTGATAACCTTTTCTGTAGATATAGATACCCGTAAAAAAAGCAACCGATAAAGGAATGGCCTCTATAAATTTATAACTGAACAGGGTTTGGTCGAAAAGATAACAATAAGCAAAGAAAACGATCCTGCAAACAATAATACCAATGATAAACCTATTTAGCTTGGGTGCTTTGGCTTTAACATATAAAAGTTCGCGCGTAAACAGCAGGGCGAAAATACTCGTGGCACAGAGCGCAAAAGCATAGGCAACCTGGTTCCATGCAGGCGCGCTAGGCCATAAATACTGATAGGCAATGCCATCGGTACTCATTTCGAAAAAACCGACACTTAAATTGTAAAGTACATAATAAAGGTATTGCTTTTGCCTGATGGCAATAAACATGATGAGGTTGTAAAAACTGAAAACCAGGATCATACCATAAAAAATACCGAAATAGAAATACTCGTCTAAAGCATAAGAGATAAACCATTCGGTGGTTCTTAATACGATAATGACATCGGCAATCTGGGATGAACTGATCTTGAAATAATAAGTCTGTGTTTCATATCCCTCGTTCTGGAGCGGAATTTCGAAGTTTTTATGGTGGATGAGCCTTTTATTAAAATTATTGGCATCACCCAATTGTTCAACAGTGTATTTATGGTTGGCCTGTGGAATATAAGCGGTGATATGATCGATGGTTTGGTCGAAAAATTCCAGGATGAAAGGTTTATCGGCCAGGTCGTTCTGTTGGATCCTGATCCTGAACCAATAGGTTTTATCCAGTTCTTTGGTTTGTGGGGTGCTGGTTAAACTGGCTTTAAACTTTTGATCAAATGCCTGGCTCTTAATTTCGTCGAAAGTGTATTTGTTTTCGGCATCTTCCAATACCTCGATTTCTTTAAAAGTAAAAATATGCTGCGGAACAGAATCCTGTAGCTGTACTATTTTCTGCGCCCTTAAAATAGCAGGAGAAAATAATGAAAACAGAACAGTACAATAAATTAGACGCTTTAAATAAGTTAGTGCCAGCATGGGCTGCAAATGTACAAATTTGTAACGATTTGATATCAATCAGGTTATCAGCAGTATTTCATTTTAAAAAATCAGCGAAATGCTGGTTCCTTTATGTTCTTCAGACTTAATATCGACTTTGATTTTATGGAACTTGGCAATACTATGCACAATGGCGAGGCCTAAACCAAAGCCATTTTCTTCGCTGTTGCCCCTTTTAAAACGGTCGAAAGCATTCTCTGCCAGTTCAGTGCTCATGCCCGTACCGGTATCGCTGATGATGAGTGTATATTTTTCGGACTCAGTTTTATCGCTGATGGTGATAGAGCCGCCATCAACATTGTATTTAATGGCGTTATTGATGATGTTGATCAAGAGGGTATGGATAAGCGCCTTATTGCCTGTAAAGTGAAAATCTTTGCCCAGATCTGCCCTGTAACTGATGTTTTTATCGGCAATGCGGTCTTCCAGGTCCTCATAAATGTCGGTTATTTCCTGTTTCAGGCTAATTTCTTCTGTTTTTAAATATTGGTTATTCTCTACTTTTGAAATCAGCAACAAGCTATTGATGATCAGTTTTAAACGGTTCAGCGTTTTTAGAGAAGCATAAATTTTGTTTTCGTGCTCTACGGGGATGTCGGGCGTATTGAGCATATTTTCGAAACGCGTACTTAAAATGGAAATGGGCGTAAGCAACTCGTGCGAAACATTGGCGATAAACTGTTTTTCTAATGCAAAAAGCGTGTTTATTTTACGCATCAAGGAGTTTATGCTGTTATCGAGAATTTTAAAATCGTTGGTACTCGTGGGGATATTCTGATAATCGTAATGCGAAGGATCGTTAACAAGATTGATTTTTTTATCGATAATGAGGTAAAACGGCTTGAGCAGGAAATTGGAAAAGGTAAAATCTGCAACCAAAGTAATCAGTAGGGCGGCAACCAGCACAACGAGCATGTAAAAACGGATCGAATTTTTGATCGACTGAAGCGCTGTCATGGTTTCACCGATCTCCAGATTATACCAGTTCTTTTGGTATGAAAATTTATAGTTCAGTATGCGGTAAACTTCTATATCGCCCTCTATCTCCCTTTTTTCGGTAAAAACCTTTGCGGTAGAATCCGACTGGTTATCGGCAATATCGGTTAAAACGATAAACTCTTCCTTTAAAATATTATAATCGGTGAAAGATTGCTCCTTGTTTAACAGACTGTCGATCTCATTATTACTTAAATGTTCGAGAATCTTATTTTTCTTTTTAATTAAACGGTTATCCAGTTGGTTATAGGCAAGTCTGTCTAAAGAGAATAAAATGATCGAACCCAATACCAGAATGATGGCGATTTTGGTGATTGCATTGTATAGAGAAAACTTAACCTGTAACTTCATTTAGATGGATGATGTTTGATGTAAGATGGATGATGGTTTATTGGGTTAACTGTTTACCCTTCGACTACGCTCAGGGGGTTAATTGTGTTATGGTGATAATTGTTTAATTGCAACATTGTTAAATTGTTAACTGCAAACTGCCCACTGTAAACTGTTAAGGGTTAATTGGTTAACTGTTTACCCTTCGACTACGCTCAGGGGGGTAATTGTGTTATGGTGATAATTGTTTAATTGCAAGATTGTTAAATTGTTAACTGCAAACTGCCCACTGTAAACTGTTTGGGATTAGTCGTCTAAATTGGTTAACTGTACTCCAAGCTATTCATCCACTAAGCTTCTGACCTCGGACCTCCGACTTTTCGGACTACTAACAATTAATCCTATACCCAATACTCCTTACTGTTTCAAACCAATCGGTAGGGCTAACTGAGGCCAGTTTTTTACGCAGGTTTTTAACGTGTACATCAACAAAATTCGAATCGGAGTTTACTTCTAAAATATCGCCCCAAACGTGTTCGGTTAAACTCATGCGCGATACCACACGGTTTTTATTCAGCACCAGGTAGTTGAAGATTTCGAATTCTTTTTTGGTAAGGTTTAATCTTTCTTCACCAAAAGAAACCGTTCTGTTCTGGATATTGAGGAGAAAATCATGAATGTTAATTTCATTCTTTTCTAATTTATGTTTTCTGCGGGTAATGGCGTGCATACGGGCCAATAATTCATTTAACGAAAATGGTTTTGGCAGGTAATCATCGGCGCCTTCGTCAAGGCCTTTAATCCGATCGTCGACCGCACTGCGGGCCGTTAAAATAATTACAGCATCATCACGGTCTTTGGTGGCTTTTAACTGTTTTAAAATATCGAAACCATCACCATCAGGTAGGCCCAAATCGAGGAGGATGAAATCGTAGCTGTTCACAAATATCTTTTCTTCCGCAGAAGATTTTTTCCATGCATGCTCTACAATAAAGCCCTCTTTACTTAAGAATTCATCCATTTCGAGCGCGAGGCTCTTTTCATCTTCAACAATCAGTACGTTCATTCAGTTTACAGTTTTCGGTTTACAATTTTTGGTATCTCTAGTTGATCTTTTCTTTAGTCTTTAAGCTTTGGTCTTTAGTCTTTAAGCTTTGGTCTTTCCGCTCAAAAACGGTATTCTTTTCAACTTTTGTTTTACCCTGCAACTAAGTTAATATTTTTTAATATGATCGCACAGGCTTCTTCAATTTCTTCGTTTGTGATAATTAAAGGTGGTGCAATACGCATCGAGTTGCTGCAGTGTAAAAACCAGTCGGATAGCACACCATCGAGGATACAGGCATCGATAATTTTTTTGTTCACTTCAAAATTTTCAAATTCAACAGCCAGCATCAAACCTTTTCCCCTGATTTCTTTAATGGCAGGGTGTTGTAAAAGCTGCTTAAACAATTGGCCTTTTTCTTCCACTGCCTCAACAATATGATGATCAACAAGGGTTCGTAAAGTGGCTAAGCCTGCTGCACAACAAACCGGGTGACCGCCAAAGGTTGTCATGTGGCCCAAAATAGGTGTATGCGATAAAACCGACATGATTTCGAGCGAACTGATAAAAGCGCCGATCGGCATCCCGCCGCCAATTCCTTTGGCCAGCAACAAAACATCTGGTACAACCTGGTAATGCTCAAAAGCGAACATTTTACCACTGCGGCCAAAACCTGATTGTATTTCGTCGAATATCAATAAAGTTCCCGTTTCATTGCATTTTGCCCGTAAAGCCTGTAGGTAATTTAAATCGGCTACACGGATTCCGGCTTCACCCTGAATGGGTTCTATAAAAACGGCAGCAATTTCTGCCGTGATTTTTTCGAGATCTGCAATATTATTATGCTCAATAAAACTTACATGTGGTAAAAACGGACCATAACCAGAAGAATAGGAGTCGCTCTCCATTAAACTTTCTGCCCCCTGTGTACTGCCATGATAGGCATTTTTACAGGCAATAAATCCTTTTCTGCCAGTGTAGCGTTTAGCAAGTTTCATGGCGCCTTCTACAGCTTCAGTTCCCGAATTTAAAAAATAGGTACAGCTTAGGCCTGGGGGCAGAATATCGGCAAGGGCCTTGGCAAAATTTACCTGCGGGCTTTGCACATATTCGCCATAAACCATCAGGTGCATGTAGGTTTCGGCCTGTTTTTGAATGGCTTCAACTACGGCCGGATGGCAGTGGCCCACATTACTCACGCCGATACCGGCAATAAGATCTAAATGTTTTTTATCATTAGCATCGTATATATAGACGCCTTTTGCCCTAACAAATTCGAGCATAAGCGGTTCTGGAGAGGTTTGTGCATTGTGTTGTAAAAACAACTGACGTTGGGTAAGCATAGCACAAAAGTACGGATTTAAGCAAGATTCTCTTTCTTCTTCGACATCTTATGATAAAAATCGAGATACTTTCTGCCGATGGAGATTCTAACACCATTGTTTAATATGATATAAGATCTTTCTAGTGTTTTAACCTGGTTTTCTGCAACAATAAATGATCGGTGTACCCGCGAAAAACCTTTTTCAGGAGGTAATAAAGCTAAAGCTTCGGCAAAACTCGAATTGGAGAAAATAACTTCATGCTCTAAATGTACTTTGATATCACGTTCCTGTGCTTCCACGGCATAAATTTTATCGAGTTTAATTTTGATAAACCTGTTCCTCTGTTCAATACTTTTTAAGAGAATAAAATCATCAACTTTATCGGTCTGGGTAGATGGAGTTGTTGAAAATAATTTCTTTACCGTTTGATCGAATTTGCCCTGCGAAAAGGGTTTTAATAAAAAAGCATCTGCCTCAAGCTCGTAAGAATCAATTGCATATGCCGAATGTGCGGTTACAAATACCAGTTTATGGGTTTTATGTTTAATCAGTTTGGCCAGTTCAATACCGTTTATGCTTGGCATTTCGATATCCAGAAAGATCACATCAACCGGTTTTTTAAGATTTTCGATTTCTTTGAGCGCAGTTTCAGCAGTGCTATATGATTTTAGCAATTTTAATTGTGGCTGAGCAGCAACATAATCGGTAATGATTTCTATCGCAGAAAGTTCATCATCAATGGCGAGGCAGGTATACATTTCCCTAAATATTTAAAGCGTTTCATTATGTTATTTCGGGATAATTTAAGCCTAAAGTAATAGTTATGTTACAGATTTCCAAATGAAAAATATTCTTGAAACGTAAAAACGGTCGTTCATGTCGCCTCGATGGTTGTTCATGTCGCTTAGGCGGTTGTTGATGCAGAAAATTTTATTTTGGAATGTATCAATCTAAATTCGTTTCAGTGTTGGCCGACATAAGGGGATGCTGAAAACCTGAAATAGAGTAGGCATTACATTAAAAAAACTTAACAATGAAAATTAAATTATTTCTTTTTGTAGCGATTTGTTGTCTTGGATCTTACGCTGCCTATGCATGTGGTTATTCTGAATGTGGTGGTGGCGCTGTTCAGTGTTGTAAAAGTGGTGGATCTACATATTATGCCAAGGGGCATGGAATTATTGATGAAACGGAATAGTTAAAGCATTAGTTTAATAAAATTACAGTTAATGCAATAGCATTAACTGTAATAAAGCAAGTTTAAATTGAATGTTTTATGATTAAAAAAAATAGATTAATATTTTTTGTAACGCCATTTTTGCTTCTATCGCTTTTTTACTTTTCAAATAAAAAAAGTGGATTGCATAACAAATTTGAACGCTTTATTTTATCAGATTCAAAAATAAAAAGTATCGACACTATATTTTCCTTGCCTAATGAAGAAGTTGATGAGATAAAATTTGTTGAAAATACGCTATGGATAAACAAACGGTTTTCTATAGTAAATATTAATAAGGATGGAAATCAACAGATTTGTACAGTAGTATCGGATGGCCAACAACCAATTATTAATTTTTACATCTATGGAGATAGCCTTTATTATTACCAAGCCGGTAAAAAGGAAATAAAAGTATATAATCTAAAATTAAAGGAATATGTAAAAGATGTAAAATTCGATTTTTTTATTACCTATTTTTCTAAAATGGACGGTAGTAAATTTATGTTTCAACAGTCAAACACAAATGGAAGTGATCAATTGCATTTTCTAGATTTGGCAAATAGTAATGAAAAAATCAACTCAGAGATTTTTGTAAAATCTGATGGGTCAGGCATGAGGTATTCTGGTTCATGGAATTCTAGTAATGATTCTAAGAAAAGTTATTTTGTCCCTTTTTACAGTGACTATTTTTTTGGTTTTGATAATAGTGGTAATGTAATATACAAAGCTAAAACCATCGATGGACAGAAACAAAATTTAAAAATAATAAAGGAAAATAATAGATATTATTTAAGTCCAACTGTAAGCCTTTTGAGATTAGGAACTTGTACCTCTGGAAACGATTTGTTTTTATCCTCATTTGTTAGGGAAGACCGACAAACAAAGCGTGACTTTAATGAAAATTTAACCATTGATGTTTACAATTTAGATAATGGAAGATATAAATTTAGCTTCTATTTGCCTAATTTTTCTAACAAAAGACCTGATAGTTTTACAATCTCTGCTACCTCTCAAAAGCGTATTCTTTATGCTTTATACAATAAAACTATAGTATTATATGATATATCAAGCATCATTAAAAATGAAGGATAATGTCTTAGCCATAATTAAATATTTATTAGCTATCCTTTTTATTTATGCTGGAGTGTATAAACTTTTTGATGTAAAAAATTTTGCCTCACAAATGTACCAGTCTCCTCTTTTGCCATCTATTTTCATCCCATATATTTCTGTAATACTACCGGCATTAGAGATTATTTTAGGGGGATTACTTGTGTTTTCCAGAAGGTATGTTTCTTGCATTCTGTGGATATCATTAAGCTTAATGATTTTCTTTAGTACATACCTTATTATGCTTTATACACTTTATGAAAAACCGCCATGTGCCTGTGGTGGGATTTTGAGCATGATGACTTATCCACAACATATTTCATTTAATATTTTTTTTACACTAATATCCGCTATCGGGATTTATCTTTATGAAAAGAAAAATAAAGCTAATAATATTACTTAATCTGTTATTCTTTCTAAAGGGATATAGCCAATATGTTTTTAAAATTAAGGTTGTAGATTCAATTTATAAATTACCAATAGAACTGGCAACAGTTAGTTTTGGATCTAATAGGGCTCTTACCAATCTTTCTGGTGAAGTTTCTTTTAAAACGATAAAAGTTAAGGATTTAATTAAAATTTCATATTTGGGGTATGTGCCATTCTCAAAAAAAATATCAATTAATAACGATACTACGCTCAAGATAATTTTACAGCCAAGAGAAGAGCTGTTAGATGAAATTAAAATCGTTGGCAAAAAAGCCTTTTTAGAAAGAAAACCTGACAGAACTATTTATCGAATATCAGAAAAGGATAAAAATGCAAACATTTCGGAAATCTTAAGAAAAATGCCCTTTGTTGTTATTGCCAACAATAAACTGGTGATAAAGGGGAAAACAAATAATCAGATATTGAAGGATGGAAGAGAAAGTAATGTTTCTACCGAAAACTTAATGTCATTAAACGTAAATAGAATTGATAGTATTGAAGTAATTACTTCGCCATCTGCAAAATATGATGGTGAGTATCAGAGTATTGTTAATATAATATTCAAAAAGAATGATAATTTTTTCGGAGGCGATGCTTATATAAGTTTAGGAACAAGAAATAGTAATGGAGGATTAATCCTAACAAAGACTTCTTCTTCTGCCAATAGTAACATTGAAATCTCGGGTGGATATGATCGACTAAGATCTGGTTCAGTAAATGAGACTACTTTTTATGAAACGATGCCATATTTGCTCTCCCAAGAAATATACACCAAAACTAGAACCTCGTCTTTTTCTATAAATTATGGCACAGAGTTTAGTTTAAAGAAAGATCAGAGTGTAAGTTTTGGCGCTAACATAGACTATAATAAATATGGTATTGATAATAATTATACATCGTTAATATCTACAACAAGCCAATCTCAAATTATTGAAAATTTAACAACTGATAAAGGCGCTAATTTTGGATTAAATGCAGCATATCAGAAACGCATTAATAAAACAAATAAGTTTTATTTTACTAATCTGTTAGTGCGCAATAATTTGGATCATTATTTAAACTCTACACAACCATTTCATACAGATAATGAAACAAAAAAAACAGAGTTTACGACTCGACTAGATTATGAATTTCGTTTTTTAAAAAAAATAAAAGCAGAAATAGGATTGAAAGGATTGCTAAGGGATTATGAATTTTTTCCGTCATATAATAATGTGATTGGACCAGAAATTAAATTTAAGCAGGATATTTTGGCAACTTATTTTTCTTTTTCCAGGAATATAAAAAAAATTTACGTCAGGGTTGGTTCAAGATTAGAATTGACCCAAAACAGATATACCGATACTCTAAACAATCTTTTAAATTTTTTGCCTAATATATTAATGGTTTACAATATTAATAAAGCTAATGATATAAGTATAAGTTTTAGAAAAACTTTAAACCGGCCAAGCTTTTTATTACTTAATTCATTTATAAACAAAGAAACACCAAATGCCGTTAGTGAAGGAAATCCCTTTCTAGATAATGAAAATTTGAGTGCCCTTGAAGTAACCTACGATCTTACATTTAAAAAGATTAATATTTCTTTGTCATATAATTACGAGCATGGAAAAGAACTAATAGCTAGTAAGACGATATCTGATATGTTTGCCATTAAAAAAACCTTCTTTGGTAATTTTACAGAATCCAATGCGAACAAATTAAGTTATAATTTTAGGGCATCGTTTTTATCGGATAAATTAAGTTTATTTTCTTCTGGGAGTTTTAATTTTTATTCCACTTTTGGTATGGGTTTTAAAAATTCAGGTTTAGTTAAAACCGTTAATTTAGGATTTGAATATAACCCTATAAAAAAATTAAGCTTTGAGCTATTCGGTAACTATCTGGATAATCCTATTTTATTACAATCCAAATATGGAAATTCGATATTCATGGATTTTGTAACAAGGTATAAACATAAAAAATCTAGCTTTAAAATTCAGTTTACAAATCCAATAATCAATAAGATAGTCGAAAAAAACACAAATTCTACTGAATATTTTCTCTCAAATGGTAATTCTTATTATTTCGGAAGAGCTATATCAGTTGGGTATACCTATTCATTTGGCAGTACAAAAGATGTAGCAAACAAAACGAGGAAAATTACCAATGAGGATATTAAATCGACCAAAAAACTATAAGAGAATAAAAGTTAATTGTAATTAACTTTAAACAAATCAATTTCAATTAAATATTTAAATTTTATTCTAAAACAAAAAAGACCTACATCGCTGTAAGTCTTTTTTGTTATGGTCTTTGTCCGCCTTTAAACCTGTTGAGCAGTTCGCGTTTAAAACCTTCCTGCGCCCTATAGAATTTGCCAACCACTTTAATCGGTAAAGCAGATTTAAACTTGGCGTAATATTTTTTATCCAGATTGAGATCTCTTTGTTTAAAGTCGAACTCGCTGGTAATCAAACTCTGTACCTGTGCATCGGTTAAATTATCAATTTCGGTTGTTTTACGGAAAGAGATCATTTTTTGCATGCGTTCTTTACGCAGGGCACCTTGTTCGGCCTGCATATCATTATAAATGGGCCAGAAAACTTTGGCTTCTTCGGGCGATAAATCAAGCTTTTGGGTGAAAAATGCTATTTTAAGTGATTCTATTTCCTCCCCGCTTGGTTTTTGGGCCAGAACAGTAGCAGGTAATATGAACATTAAAGCAACAAAAAGTAAATTCTTCATCTTTTAATTATTTAATTCCTGAGATAAATCGCTGGAAGAGAAATTGCTCAGGATGTAGTTTTCCATTTCTGTATCTGAGGCAGAAGTAGTTTTTGTATTCTGTGTGGTATTTTGAGCTTCCAGATGATCGATAATGGTACTTTCATCGATATCGTATAACATCTGCTCGTTCATGGCTTCTGCCGACTGCACCTGCTGA
>NZ_DJDT01000058.1 GCF_002432345.1 Pedobacter sp. UBA5917 | reverse complement strand
CCTAAGCCACCTGAGTGCACCTAAGTTTTAAAATGTAAAACCTTATCACCGAAATACCCTTCGGCTCCGCCCAGGATAACTCATTTGAAGCTTATCTTTTGTAGTTTGTGATGTTATTCTCCATAGCTTATAAATAATTTTTCTAAATCATCAAGGCTCATATCTGCCCAGCTAAAATAAAGCAATGCAGTATTAGGGTTCAGTTCTCCCGGGCGTAATAAATCGAGCATATTAACCTGCAGATAAGCACTTTGATCGTTTAAATATTCATTATTGGAATGAAAATCAGATTTGTAAAATGCTTTAGCCCATTCGTGATGTCCCTGTTCTTTTGCAATATGATCAGCAACCAGGGCTTCGCTCTTGTCATCCTTAATTAATAGTTTTTTTGCCCTGTAAAAAGATGGTTTCCCACCTTCTTCACGCTGGTAAAACTCAATATCTTTTGATTGGATGGTTTTAGATGATACATGACCAAAAATATCGTTCAGTCCGAAATTTTCTTCGGCTGTTACAATTTCAAGTTCTGCCGAGGCTGCTCCTGAAACCGCCAGTGTCCAGTTTTTGGTCGTTGCGCTTTCGGTAACCACATACACATCCCTAAACGAATAATAAGTTTGTGTGAGTTTGATAATTAACTGCTGCTGGATCTCGTTCCAGTTGATTATTCGTGTGGAAACCGGATCGCTACCCTTAAAAATAAAACTTCCTTTTTCAGAGAAGGCAAGAATCTGTTTACTAAATTCAAATTCTGCTTCAATTGCCTCATTACTGTTTCTTCTGCCCGAATAAGGTTTAGATACGCCTTCACTAAAACTCCAGCCCGATGGATTGAGTTTATTGTCGTATTCCAGTTTTATATCTTCATGTTTTACCAATTCACTGCGATAAATATTTCCGAGTACAACTACCTGCCCATTCCTGATCTGAAAAAAATCTCCGGGATAAACAGCCTTTGCCAATGAAGATGTTGGAATAAAACCATTTGTACGCAGGTAAAAGCTCCTGTAGAAATTCCTATATACGTTTTCCATAGTTATTTCCTCTTATCCTCCTATCATTACACTGAAGGCACCCAAAACAATTCTTCCGCCATGTGCGGTTTCATCACCCAATCTCGCTGCCGGCATTCCGCCGATCATAACACTCGATGAGCCGCGAACGATGCTATCCGGTGGTCCAACACAAACCAACATATCGCCTACTCTTGCGGCCGGTAAACCGGCTATAAGTACATTAGGTGCACCCGGCCCTATAATTGGTCCGCCAACGTGCGGTATTGGTACAACGCCCGGCGTTTGCATAGGACATTCGTGAAAATCGGTTAATCTTGCTGCTGGTGGCATATTTTACTTTATTTAAAATTAATTGATCAGAACCATTGCACCCTTTAGGGTCAATTCCATTCCCCCCACTACTGTTGCCATTTGTGCACCTTTTGCCGAAAACTCCATATCGGCCTGCTGTTTAATATTCAGACCATTCATAGCCAGATCGCCACTGCTTGTGCTGATTTTAACCCCTTGATCACCAGCTATATTTACTAACTGACCTGCCTGAATGTTTATATCATGATTACTTTTAATGGTAATTCCACTTGGCGACATGGTAATGCTGTTACTGTTCTCATCGAGAAGACTAATTTCTTTTGCCCTATCACTTAAAACCACTTTATTATTGCCGGGAGTAGCAATGGTAAGCACTTCGTTTTCATCATCGAATTCGATATTGATCCCCGACCTTGAAACAATTGCCTTTACCGAATTTTTCTCATTAGGAGTTAATCCGGAAGGCTGTATTTTCGGACTGCTGAACATACTGCCTAATATTACCGGACTGCGTGGATCTTCGTTCAAGAATCCCAGCACCACTTCATCACCAACTTCGGGCAGGAAAAATGCACCTGCACCACTGGTTGAATAAAAGTTGGCGAGCCTGGCCCATACTCCGGTACCACTTGGATCAAACAGGGGTACATCAACCAGAATGCGGTACTGCGAATCAGGATCATCATATATCTTTTTAACGGTTCCGTTAAACAGGCCACGTACACCAGGCAACATTCCAGAAGCTGGTGGGGCCATTACATCGGCCTCTTCAGTAGCCCATACAGACGAAAGCCCGATAGAAACTTCGGTAATCCAATTGCCATCGCTAATATTGTGCACCACACCCGAAACCAGGTAATCGCCGTTAAAGCGATCGCCCAAACCTGCAAAAGTGATATATTTACCAGGATCTACCACACTGGTCCCCTGAAACTTAGCCTCGCCCTTTATTTTTGCATAATCACTTTTTACGAGCTGCGCTTTAGCCCAATTTTTAAGTTCTTCGTTTGCTAATGGAGCCGTTGTTTGCACGCTATATTCCGAAATACCGATTGCCCTGGCCAATGTGCCCGAAGAGATATTTCCTGGACCTGAATAACTGTTGGGCACCACAACATCTGCAACGGCCTGCGCACCATAATCCCATGTTCTTGTTTTAACGTTTTCCAATTGGGTTAAAGCATTCATATCAGCCTTAAATGCCATTAATCCATCGCCATAAGCAATTTTCAACACCGATTCGGGATTGGCATCAGGCGCTTTTACGTTTACTGTTCCATTTAAGGTGGTTACAATGAGGCCATTCATATCGGCCAGCGACCGTATAAAATCCCAATCGCTTACATAAAACTGGACCTGCTTTGGCCAAACGTTACTGGTAGCACTTACATCGGC
>NZ_DJDT01000360.1 GCF_002432345.1 Pedobacter sp. UBA5917 | reverse complement strand
TGCACAAACAATGTTTATGCCATCCTGAACAGCATGTTAACCGTAGGAATATTCAATGCTCCGGTCAATTGCGGTACAAGTGCTACCTATTCCTTAAATACTGGTACAATGTATTACATCAGTGTAATCAACTGCCCGTTGGATCACCTGTTGATCTTGCTATCCATCCCCATTACCATACTGGCATTTTACCGGTTTCGGAAATATCAGTTTGAATAACAGCCAATAGAATTTATAGGTTGCAGAGGTATTGTTGAAACTTGCAGCCAGAAGGGGTATGGAGAGGACTGGATATGGAAGGAGAGGATAGGTCATGTGGGTTTAGCTATAGCCGAATTTAAGTTATTTTTTTACTGGTATAAGATCAGGAGAATTGATGTTTGGGAAAATGGTTGGATATGATCTTTGTTCTGTTTAGAGGATAAGGATTTAGATGTTGTGCCTTTTTTATTTTTTTCCGTTCCATATGGGGCGGGCCATACGCTGTATCTTTTGTTCTCGAACGAGACCGCTGCTGTGCCTGAAAGGCAGTTATAACGGGGGTGGTTTAGTTAACCGCCCGGCAGTCAAATTCGCGTACAGTTTGGTTCGAAACGGACTGCCCAGTTTCAGTGAAATACGCAGTTTATGGCGCAATGCAGTTACCGGACCTTTTCCAGGAACCGATCCAGTTTTTGCTGACAAGATGGAACAGTTCGTCTTCGGTCCGCTCGGCGATTTTTTGCAGGCCTGCAGCCGTATCAGCAGGCTTCCAGCCTTTGCTATTAAGTGTAAACCAGGCTTCCCTGAGCATGTTTTTATTGATATAATTTTCGAAAAGTGAAGGCTTATCAGCAGAATGATCCAGCCACAATGGTATGCTACCAATGTATGTAAGTTGTTCAGGAACGGCAATTTCGAAGATACTTGCGTTCTCCAGACTGCCCGCATTGATCCCGGAGAGGGTTGATGGAAAGTCACCGAGATATAGATCGGGATTCTGGACATACCTGGCAGGGATATTTTCGCGGAAATAAATTAAGTTCTTGAATTCCTTCGGGTCATCTCCATAATCGATGCTAAAGGCATCGACCGCTCCATAATCTGTGTAATTAGCGCTGTTACAGAAACGGACGATTTCATCGGTAATGCCGTCCTTTAACATGATCATTTCAAGAACGATCAGTGTCAGCCATTGGGCCGGGTTTTTGGCAATCTCCGAAATGAAGCCGCCTTCCAGGGAATATTCGGCAAAGGTATCGCTGCGTTCACAAAAGAAATGATGAACCAGGCCTTTATACGAAGGACCGTGTCCTAAAAAAAACGGGATAAAACAGGGCGGGTGGGGATACCAATAATCCGAAGGGGTATTAAAATGGTCCAGATAGGGGATCAGTACCTGGCGCTTGATGATTTTTTTTAGGTTGTCATCGATAAGGCCGGTTTTTTCAACGATTGAATAGATATCCTGCATGCTTAAACTGGTTGTCAAAATGGATTTAAACCTACGCTTATGGGGTTGCCAAAAGCCTGCACAGATTTTTCAGAATGTACGCAAGTTTATTATCCGATCTGAGCTTCATCAAATATATTTAATCCCTGCCGTACCAGGTATTGATTTTTCAAATTATATAAATATCCTTTTTCCTCAATAATCCATTCCCCAATTCCAAAAGGCAAGCAGCTAAGCTTAAAGGAAAAATTTCGCGTGCTATCTCTTTTGTTTTCTTCATGTTTCTACAAACTTCTCGCGATCGACCCAGATAATTTGTGATACACGGTGGTATGTCTTAAAAAATCAGATAGCGACATCAATTTGCTCTCCCAAATAATCTTTGCATTATATTTTGTTTTGTTTGCGAAATAACTATTTTTACGGAAACCAAATATTAAGGTTCTGATAAGTCAAATGATTTATTGATCCCCCACCGGGTGGTCGATTGTTATTTCGGATTGTAATTAAATTTCAATTTATCATACAGAACTAAATTTCAAATGCAAAAACATTTACAGATATTGTCTGATGATGATCTGATTGTCCTTTTGAGGGACAACGATACTGTTGCATTTAAGTTGATATATGAGAAGTATGCTCCGAAGCTTTTTGGCACAGTCTACAATTTAATCCGTAACAAAGAGGCCAGTGAGGATGTAATACAGGATCTTTTTTCTGATCTCTGGCAGAGAAGGGGTAAACTTCATATCTCAACTTCCCTACAGGGTTATTTATTCGTTTCGGCAAAAAACCGGATTTTAGCGCAACTTAGAAAGCATAAGATTACCATAGATTATGATGCCCTGGCATTTTTGGCTGACCAAAATCGCGCAGACGATAGGTTGCTTGAAATGGAGTTAAAACAGAAGCTTAATCAGGAAATAGATATGCTTCCGCAAAAATGCGCCGAAATATTCCGCTTAAGCCGTGGATCCCAATATTCCCATCAGGAGATTGCCAGCCATCTTAACATCTCCATCAAAACCGTAGAAAACCAGGTGGGTATTGCGCTAAAGAAACTTAAGGGCAATCTGACCGACTTTCTGGTCCTGATTGCCGCTTTCCTGCTATACCAACAGTAAAATTGGTATAATAACTTCTGCCGCTATTTACCGGCATAAATCCTGCGTGGACAATAGTACGGGTTGCATTTGTGATTTTTCCGGAAATACCTGCATGTTTTCGGATCAAGCGGAAAAGTTGGGG
>NZ_DJDT01000007.1 GCF_002432345.1 Pedobacter sp. UBA5917 | reverse complement strand
AGCTGCCACCTGTACCGCCGCCGCTGCTGCTACCACCACCCCAGCTACTGCCTGAGGAAGATGAGGAGCTGCTGCTACTGGATGATGAAGAAGAAGATGAAGAACTCGATTCTACCAGCATGGCAAGCGTAATCCATTTTATAAATTCTGTTTTTTTACAGAAACTACATTCATTTATCAGTTTAGCCTGCCCCTCGTGGCTATAGGTTGCCGCTCTTGTGGTTACACGTTTATTAAGTTGATATGTCCTGAAATAACAGTCTGGGCATTCCGTGTACTTATTGTAGGCTTCAGCCGGCCAGGCTTTAATAATATGCTCTTTATGGTCAGTGCTTTCCCAAATATCATAATCGTATGCTTTAACTACTTCTTCTTTGCGTTGGCCCTTTGTTAAAAAAGGCTCCCCCTCTATATTGATATCCCGGTCAACACGCATCATTTCCTGGTTTTTACTGTCCAAAACCGGTTTAAAGCGATTGATATTTTTAACCCTTTTAAAGAGGTAGGTAATGATGGTGATTAAAACCAGTGGTGAAAAAATGATCAGCCAAAAGTTCTTTTTGTTGAAACTGCTTACCGAATTGAAAAAGTTTTTATCGTCGTTATGTATTGCCCTTAAGGTAGAAATGTGGAAAAGGTACCGCGCGAAAAGTGCAATGGCCAAAATCACATAAAGTATAATCGGAATATCTTTTCCCCTTATTTTTTCGAATAGATCGAAACCACCAAAAAAGACGAAAATAAAAATGGCAACAAAGGTAATCATGATAACTGCCGCACAGCCTTTTGCCATGGCTGAATCTTTCCCGGTGAGTTTTTTTGTTCCCTGAGCATTTTTTGCCTGTCGGTTTACAATTTTAAAAACCCCGAAAAAAGCCAAAATGATAATTCCGGTGCTGAGCCAAAAATTTTCTAAGAGGCTGCCGGTTTCATGTTGGGTAAAAAACTGGTTAAGCTCTGATTTATTTTCAGGCTTTAAAATTACCTCGCTAATGGCGTTAATGGTATTTACAATTCCTGTGGCAAAATTATTCTCCCTAAAAGCTGGTAAAAGCTGTTGTTCAGCAATATGTTTTAGTTTAACATCGGGCAAAACACCTTCAGCCCCGGTCCCTGTAATAAACCGATATTTACGCCTGTCTTTCGAAATAAATAGCAATAAACCATTGTTACTGGTTTTAGAACCGATGCCCCAGGTATTAAAAAGTTCATAAGCAAAATCGAAATCCTCTTTATCATGGTCAAAATCGTTGACCACTACAACTGCCACCTGCACATTTGTTTTACGCTCAAAATCGGCAATCGTACCGTCTAGTTCAGAAACTGCACTGCTGCCCAAAATACCATCAGGATCGCTTACGTAGCCTCCACCGTTTTTCTTGGGATCGGGAATGTCTTTTACCTGATAAGCCTTTTGTGCGAATGTAAGGTTGGCCGTAAAAATCAGAAGAAATAGAGCAATCGATTTCATTAAATGGGATTCGAGCATCGTAATTTAAGTTGTTAAATGATTTTTACATCATTTAACAACTTAAGTGCCAGTTTAACCTACTCTTTTAAAATTTTTGCCAATACCTTGTCCAATTTTGATTTGTCATTCATGTACGGCTCCAGATCGTAAAGCTGTACGGTTTTAAATTCAATCGGGTGACTTTCGCTCTGTAAAGAAATATAGCCAGAAGTTAACGGTTTCCCATCTATTTTAACTTTAGGATCGAAATTGGAAACATTTCCACCACCAATTTGGGGTTTTGTATATTCGAGTACCACTTCGCCGGCAATAATGTGTTTTACAACCGAATCACCCAGTACTAAAAACTCAGCAGTTACCCATTGGTCGCCTGCATAGGTTTTCGACTTAGAATCAAGGCAGTGTGGGGTAAACAATTTACCGTTATAATTAATCAATGTACCCGGCGTACATACATTGCTGGTATGGCGTTCGTGTTCGCCATCGCCACCTAAAATCTGTCCTTCGATAGAGATAGGAAAGTCCTGGTTTTTTAACATTGTTGCCGGATCCTGGCAGTGCAGCATGGCTCCGCTGTTACGGGTAGCCCAGCCTTCGCCACCTTTGGCCTGCTCGCCAACAAAACGATAGGTTACCTTTAAAAGGTAGGCCGAAAAAGGTTTTTTATAGAAAATATGTCCGTATTGTTGGTCAAATTCTTTGTAACCATCATAACTTACTTTCATCAGCCCATTTTCTACACGGAAGGTATTGGCGTAATTTTCTTTGTAATCGTGTTTGGCAATTTTGATGTTCCAATCTTTTAAATCTTTTCCGTTAAACAGATTGATCCAGCCTTTTTGGGCATTGGAATTTAAAATAAAGAGTGATAGAAATAATACGGTAAGGTAAATTGATTTTAATTTCATAGCAACATTTGGGTTAGATGCTAAAAATATGAATTTTTTTTAAAGTCGATGATTTATCGTAAGATAATCCAGTTTTCAATTGGCAGTTTACAATAGTCAATGACCAGTGAACCAATGATCAATGAACTTTTGCTGACCATTAAGGAGTTAAGAAAATTAAGGTTTTAAGCAATAGTTTTTAGTTTTCAATTTACAGTTGGTAGGTAACAATTCGATTAACCAATTTATACAGTTAACCGATTAACCAAATTACCTAATGAACCAAAAAAGGATTCACCCGCTCCAGCGCAAAATCCAATTGTTCTTGCTGGGTAAGATCGGTATTGTCTAAAATAACGGCATCATCGGCCCTCACCAGCGGACTTTCTTTTCGCGTAGTATCTGCATAATCGCGGTGTGCGAGGTTTTCGAAAACTTCTTCCAAAGTAGTTTCGTTATTGCCTTTGCTTTCCAATTCTTTAAACCTGCGTTCGGCCCTGATTTTCGGGTCGGCCGTCATGAAGAATTTTACAGGTGCATCCGGAAAAACAGTAGTGCCGATATCGCGGCCATCCATTACGATGTTTTTTGATTTGCCCATGCGCTGTTGCTGTTTTACCATTTCGTGGCGTACAAGTTTGTGGGCCGAAACCTCACTAACATTTTCTGATACGGGCATCAAACGGATCTCGTCTGATACTTCTTCGCCGTTTAGGGTAATATGCGATTCGTAATCACGCGAATGGAAATTGAGTTCGATGTGCTGTAAAGCGTCGGCAACCTGCGCATCATCGGCAACACTGATGTTATTTCTCAAAAAATATAGCGTAACGGCACGGTACATCGCCCCGCTATCTACATAAATGAAACCTAATTTTTTAGCCAGTGCTTTTGCTAATGTACTTTTTCCGCAAGATGAATAGCCATCTATCGCTATTACCAGGTTTTTCTTCATCGTGCTGCAAAGGTAAAAAATAGAAATAGAATGCTGAACTTTTTTAGCTGTATAAAGATAGATTCTAAACAAGCTTATGCTAAAACATTGATCTGCTGCCCGTGTTTAGCTATTAAATTAAATACGATTATGTTGTTATCCGAAAAAATGCTATCGGCACTGAATAACCAGGTTAAATTAGAAGCCGAATCATCGCAGGTATATCTGGCAATCGCTTCCTGGCTCGAAACCCAACCGGGTTTAGAAGGTTATACCGAATTTTTTTACCGTCAGAGTGATGAAGAACGACACCACATGTTAAAACTGATCCATTACATTAACGACCGCGATGGACATGCAATAGTAACAGCTTTGGATATGCCCAAAAATTCTTTCGGACAGGTTGTAGAGGTATTTCAGGATTTTCTTGATAATGAGTTATTGGTATCGAAGAGCATTAACGATCTGGTAGAACTTTCGCTAAACGAAAAAGATTACCTCACATTTAAATTCCTGCAATGGTATCTGGATGAGCAACTGGAAGAAGAAAAAATGGCAAAAACCATGTTAGAGAAACTGCAGTTGGTTGGCAGCGATAGGGGAGGCATTTACCAGTTGGATAAAGACATTGTTGGTTTACGTAGCAAGGTGAGCGAAACCAAAGAAGGCGAATAAGTTATTTTTATTATCCCTAAATGTTTACTTTTGCGGCATGTTGCCTACAAGAGAAGAAATTTTACGGTCTGTTACTTTCAAAACTTCCAGAAGTGGAGGCAAAGGGGGGCAGAATGTAAATAAGGTTTCGAGCAAGGTTGAGCTTATTTTTGACCTCGAAACCGCCGCTTCTTTTAGTGAAGATGAAAAAGTATTACTCAAAAGCAGGCTCGAAAACCGGTTGGATGCCGAAGGTTTATTGCACATTGTTTCTCAGGAAGACAGAAGTCAGCTGTTAAACAAAGAGAAAACCATCGCTAAATTGATCGATTTATTAAAAAGGTCGCTCGTTGTACAGAAAAAGAGAAAACCGACCAAAATTCCAAAAGCTGTAATCGAAAAAAGATTAAAAAATAAAGCATCTACCGCCGAAAAAAAGAAAAACAGGAAAATTGTTGGTTTTTAATGTGTTAGGATAATTAATTACTATTTGTTTAGTTGTTTTTGTCCCGTAATTCGAAAAACCCACCCAGTTTAATGATTTGTAATGTAAATGGCATCAAAATTGAGATCGCCGTAACACACACACAAATTAAACCAAATGAAAAGAACAATTTTAGCCTTAGCCCTTGTGGCTACACTTGCCGCCTGCAAGAAAAAAAACGACGAAATCCCAACACCTGTTCCCGAAGAGAAATTATCGCCCGACATTGCTTTTACAGTTAAAGGAGCAACACAGGATTCTAAACCATTGTACCCGGCTTCCGAAACTTTTAACTTTCTGGGATTTGGATATGATGTTACAGGTAAATTTAATGATCAGGCTTCTGTTAGAGCAAATGTGGTCGATGTTGCGGCTTATGATGTCAATAAGCAATATAACATTGTATTTATAAGGGGTACTGAATCCTCGTGGAGGACAATTCAGGCCGAAAATGCTGTCGATTTATCAACGAAATTTTCCAATTCATACAACGCAACAAAAGGTTTAAAACTTTTTGGCAATACCATTGATCAGGTTTTTCCGGAAACAGATGTTACCGATAAGAAGTACGTTTACGGACATTACTCGTACTACATGATTTGGAAGAGATATAAGTTTTTTTACGAACAGTCGGTAAATAATTTTTTAACAGCTGATTTTAAGAAGGATATTACTTTATTAAGTGCCCAGCAACTTGTTGATAAATATGGAACACATGTTTTAACCAACATAAAGATAGGCTCTAAATTTGATGTTATTTACCAGGCAGAGGCGCCACAAAATGACAGAAGAAGTTCTATTGTTATGGAAGGGTTTCGTTATACATTAAAAAGAACATTTGGTTTGCCTACCGGTTACCTAGATGATCCAATACTGCGTAATTTAAATGATAATACTTCGGCCAAAATCTATTATAGTTCAACCGGAGGTGATATCAGCAAACTAAAACCCGAAACCATAAATAACAGGGTTATTGTAAATATTAGCAATTGGGTTGCTACTACTACAGAAGATAAAGCAACTTTTATAGGCGCTTCGGACGACGGTTTGGTGCAATTGGATAATTTTATAAACGATGCAGTTAAGAAAGCTGAGGTTAAAGCCTATATCGAGCAATATTTTGCCGCAAAAACGGTGAAATTAAAAAACTAGTAAAACAAATAAGGGCGATTTTAATCGCCCTTATTTATTAAGTAATCTAAGGTCTGATATCTATTCGGGTACCTGTTTTTACGGAAGTATACAGTTCATCAACTTCACTATCGGTTAAGGCCATGCAGCCATTGGTCCAATCGAAAAACCTTTGGAATTTACCTATAAATCCCAATCCGTTCCTGAGTCCGTGTATCTTAATGTCGCCACCGGGATCTTTTCCCAGTAGTTTAGCCTTTGCAATATCTTTTGCATTTGGATAGGATACTCCAAGATTTTTGTGATAACCGCTGTTCGGGTTTTTCGCACTGATGGTATAAACGCCCTCAGGTGTTTTTTCGTCACCTTCATATGCTTTATGCCCAATGGGGCTGTCGCCTAACGAAATCTGATAAGTTTTAACCAATTTCTGTTCAGAATAAGCCAATAATTTCCGGTCTGATTTTTTTACTATGATATAATCTATTTTGGTATTGGCCGGTAATTTCTTTTCAGGATATAGGTTGTAGACTGCAGCGCTGATAATGAGGAATAAGAGTAGGAACAGTATAGCTTTTTTCATGCTTGTAAGTATAGCGTTAGGCGGTTGGCGTTTAGCGTAAACTAATCTTTTCCCTTTGCAATCGTCATCCTGAACTTGTTTCAGGATCTGTTGAAAGTAAGAAATTTATATATGCCTGTTTATCCTATTAACCCTTTTACAGTATGTAATTTGCCTTAGCAATTAACCGATTAAACAGTTAACCGATTAACCTTTCTCCAGTTTACAGTGGGCAATTTGCAGTTAACAATATAACAATCGAGCAATTAACCCTTGTACAGTCTACAGTAGGCAGTTTGCACTTAACAATTAACCAATTTAAACAGTTAACCAATTAACCCTTGTACAGTTTACAGTAGGCAGTTTGCACTTAACAATTAACCTCCTGAGCGTAGTCGAAGGGTAAACAGTTAACCGATTAACCTATATCTTTCCAAACCTATAATACAAACTCAGGCCACCGTAATTTTGAGCTTTGGCAACACTCTTAACTTCTTTAGTTTTAAAAATCACGTTAAAATCAGCCGTAAATCTTCTCGAACTGTAATTTACGCCAAACTGTTGTTCAAAAACAATCGGTTTTACACCAAATGTTACCGGACTGTTGTTATTAAAAAGGCTCCCCTGGATAGTTGCATCATATGCAACAAAATTGAGTTGCGGTTTTACATAAAAGAAAAATTCTGAATTATTAAGGCTTTTTGTTTTCGAATTACCGATTACTGCATTATGGTAAGCACTGTTAAACAACTGATTTAATTTTCCGGCCCTGAATAGCACCGAAGCGCCTAAACCAGAAAAAGTTGTACCTAAATTGGCATAGCCCTGTGCACTGATATCTACAATCGGATCTTCTGGCCTAAAAAGCAGTTTGCTATAATTCGCAGCCAAATTTACGGCTACTTCATTTTTAATCTGATAATCCCAGCCTGCAGGCGTATAAAAGCCAACAGTTTTATGCAGAAAACGCTGTGCATCCTGTGCAAGCGAGTTTGGTCCAACGGTTCCCAGCTCTACACTGGTTTTTAAAACACTTTCGTTTTTATAAAAAACCGAATAGGCGCCGCCTGCATACAGATAACCTGCAAAAGGCCTGTCCTGGTCTTCTTTATTTGGCACCTGACCCCAATACGGCGTATACATCTTCTGTCCGGCAGAGATTTCGAAAGTCTTTTTCTCTATTTTATCCGATAGCTTTTCGGTATTGAGTGCCCTGCGGAAGTAAATAAATAAGCCATTGGTATAATAGCGGTCGTTTAAAGTAGCCAGATAAGCATCGTTTTCGGTTTTAAAACCAAATTCGTTTTTAAATGATTGCGCAAAACCGGTTGAAACAACCAGACAAAAAACTATAGTGGATAAAATTGATTTCATAAAAAAGTCCCGATGATTACCGGGACTATAAAAGTATTTATTGTAATTGGATTTTTGACTGTTAATTCAAATTTTTACCAATTAGTTTACAATCGGAGCAATTTTAATGCTTAAATCAAGCGGTTTTTTAACCTTATTTTTGGTTAAAGCCAATTCAATTACTTCGCTCATTTCGGTTACATAATGGAATGTTAAGTCCTTAATGTAACTTTCTTTGATTTCTAAAATGTCTTTACGGTTGCTTTTGCAAAGGATAATTTCTTTGATATTTGCCCTTTTTGCCGCAAGTATTTTTTCTTTGATACCACCAACCGGAAGCACTTTTCCACGTAGGGTAATTTCGCCTGTCATAGCCAGATGCTGTTTTACTTTACGCTGTGTAAATGCCGAAGTTAATGCCGTAAGCATGGTAACACCTGCCGAAGGACCATCTTTTGGTGTAGCACCGGCCGGAACGTGAACGTGTACATCCCAGTTGTCGAATAAACTGTAATCGATACCAAATTCGGCTGCGTGTGCACGTAAATAAGCCAAAGCAATTACCGCCGATTCTTTCATCACATCGCCCAGGTTACCGGTTAAGGTTAGTTTTCCTTTTCCAGGGCTTAGGCTCGATTCGATAAATAAGATATCGCCACCAACACTAGTCCAGGCTAAACCTGTTACTACACCCGCTACTTCGTTGCCTTCGTACAAATCTTTATCGTAAATAGGAGCGCCCAAAATGCGTTCTACATCATCATTGGTTAAATTTGCCTCGTAAGTTTCTTCCATGGCAATTTTGGTAGCCACGCCACGTACCAGTGAACCGATTTTTTTCTCCAAACCACGAACTCCCGATTCTCTTGTATAATCTTCGATCACTTTCTCGATCAGGGCAGGTTTAAGGGCAATATCCTTAGTCTGCAAACCGTGGTTCTCTTTCTGTTTTGGCAAGAGATATTTTTTTGCAATCTCTATTTTTTCTTCAATGGTATATCCGTTAACCTCGATAATTTCCATGCGATCTAACAAAGCAGGTTGTATGGTACTTAATGAGTTTGCGGTGGCAATAAACAGAATGTTTGATAAGTCGTAATCCATTTCTACATAATGATCGTAGAAAGCATTGTTCTGTTCAGGATCCAAAACCTCCAGCAAAGCTGATGAAGGGTCGCCACGGTGATCGGTACCCACTTTATCAATCTCATCCAAAACAAATACAGGATTATCTGCACCAGCCTTTTTAATTGATGAAATGATGCGGCCCGGCATTGCACCGATATAAGTTTTACGGTGGCCGCGGATTTCTGCCTCATCGCGGATGCCGCCTAGGGCCATACGTACATATTTACGGCCTAAAGCTTTTGCGATTGATTTTCCGAGTGAGGTTTTACCTACTCCCGGAGGACCAACTAAACATAAAATCGGTGCTTTCATGTCGCGTTTTAGTTTTAGTACCGCCAGGTATTCGATAATACGCTGTTTTACTTTTTCTAAACCGAAATGGTCTTTATCCAAAATGCGCTGTGCTCTTTTCAGGTCGAAATTATCTTTGGTAAACTCGCTCCACGGTAAATCCAAAAGTAGTTCCAGATAGTTCAACTGCACAGAATAATCAGGAGCCGCGGGGTTCATGCGGCCCAGCTTATCAAGCTCTTTGTCAAAATGATCAGCAACAGCCTGTGTCCATTTTTTCTTTTTTGCTTTTTCCTGTAAAGCATCAAATTCTAAATCGGCAGAACTACCTCCCAGCTCTTCCTGGATGGTTTTTAACTGCTGATTTAAGAAATAATCGCGTTGTTGTTTATCAAGATCGGTACGTACTTTAGATTGGATCTGGTTTCTCAGCTCCAGCATCTGCAGTTCAACCATTAAAAGTTCCATTACTTTTTGCGCCCTGTCCTGCAGTTTATCCATTTCAAGGATATGCTGTTTATCGGCCATTTCGGCATTCATATTTGATGAAATAAAATTGATCAAAAATGAATTGCTTTCGATGTTTTTAAGTGCAATACTGGCCTCGCTCGGAATATTCGGAGAGAGCTGGATAATCTGTGCCGACATCTCACGGATAGAGGCAATAAGCGTTTTAAACTCTTTGTCTGCCTTATGTTTCTGCTCTTCGAATTTTTTAACAATAGCCTTGATATAAGGCTCGTTCTGCACTTCTTCAATCAAACTGAAACGTTGCTTACCCTGGATGATTACCGTAGTATTCCCATCAGGCATCTGCAACAGTTTAATGATGTTTGCAACCGTACCAACGGTGTTAAGTTGCTCAAATGTAGGGTCTTCTATCGAAACATCCTTTTGGGATACCACTCCGATAATTTTATTTCCCTTGTAAGCTTCTTTAATTAATTTAATCGATTTGTCTCTTCCAACCGTAATGGGAATCACTACACCCGGAAATAAAACCGTGTTCCGCAAAGGCAATATGGCCAACGTATCAGGCGTTTCCTCATTGTTCATTTCCTCTTCGTCCTGTTGAGACATTAAAGGGAAAAACTCGGTATCTTCGTTGATGATTGGCATTGCTGATTGGAAATCAAATATATCTTGTTTACTCATTATCACATTTTCCGCTAACGACAAACTGGCAGTTTAATCGTATCCACTTTGTTTAATTTTTGTATTAAGTTAATAAATTCAACTCTTGTGCCAAAGTGAAAATAGTATTAATCTTATGTTAAAAAGGCAGAGTAACATAAATATTTCCATCAGCATCATATAAAGCATATTTTAACGTTAAAGCTAATGTTTAAGGCAATTGGTTTTGAATGAAAGAAAATTAAAACTTTTAAATTATCAGAATAGGATTATATTGCAAAAAATTTCTCCTATAATGTTGATAGGCGTTAAATATGTTAAACTTATTACTCATACATGAACTATTTTAAAAAGGCTATTTTAGGACTCCTGATTTTTTCATCTACCGGTAGTTTTGCACAGGGCAATTACGAAAGAAGTATGCAGGCCATGATGAAAGGGGATTATAAAACCGCTGCCATGCAACTTGAAAAAGCTGATGCTAAAACGCCTGATAATGCAAATGTTTTACAGATGCTTGGATATTCTTATTTTCAGAACCGCGAATATGAGAAATGTATTGCAACCTATAGCCGTTTATTAACGGTTAAACCAACCGAGGTTTCTGCCTATTACTACCGTGGAATTGCGAGATTGAAAATTGCAAACGATCCAAAAGAATCGCTAAATACCATGCGTGAAAACTTTTATATGGCTTCTCTCAAAGATTTTACAAAAGCCATCGAAATTAATGGCGATGAAGATGCACAGATGTTCCAGAACCGTGGTTTAGCCTATAAAGATTATGCTATTTTTAAATCTTTTAAAGCAAAGAAAAAAGAAGAAAAAGCTGCTTGTGTAGCCTTATTCAATAATTCGATTGCAGATTTTCAAAAAGTATTGACCTTACAACCATTGAGAAAAGATATTATCGACTGGGTTACTTATGATAAAGCTCAGATTGCGAGTTTGAAGTAATAAAATTAGCTGATATACATAAAAAGAGAGTTCCTATGGCAGGTTACTGTATATCGAAAGCAATAGTTTATAAATATTCATTCTTGATCGATCCGTCATGCTGAATTTATTTCAGCATCTTTTTAGCATGATAGACCCTGAAATAAATTCAGGGTGACGATGACTTCAATTAAAATAGAAAAGGGGACCTGAATATTTCAAGTCCCCTTTTTTTATTTCAGTTTTCCGATAACCGAATATTTCTTTTCATTGAGCAACCTTATTTTTTGGTGTTTTTTGATCAGGTACAGGCTATCTGGAAAATAGGTTAAAGTATCCTGCGATTGATAAAGGATGTTTTTATTGTCAATAATGATCTCCACTTTATCTACTTTTTGACCGTTTTGAATTACAGAAATCTTTTTGATCGGGATTTTCTTACTGTCGGAAGTATAAACTTCTGCTCCATTTTGTTTTTCTGCTTTAAAACTCCCTTTCCAGGAGGTTTTGTTGATGTCGGCATTTACAAAAATGGTCAGCTCTTTTGTCCAATCGGTAATTTTGGCTGTTTTATTTTCCGAAACGCCATTTATGCTTACGGTTTTATCAACCATTGGATTTAACTGCTGTAAACGTGAAATTTCTTTCCCGAAATAGCCCTTGATATCGAAATAGGTCAAACTGGTATTTGCTTCAGCTTCTTTTTGCTGGTTGCATGAAAATAATGCCAAAGCAAATGCCAGAATAGAAAGTTTTTTGATCATTATACTAGAACATTTCCTGTCATTTCTGCCGGAATATCAACACCCAAAATCCTTAAAACAGTAGGGGCAATGTCGCCTAATTTTCCGTCAGCGATGGTTTTGTAATCTTTATCGATTAAAATGCATGGAACCAGGTTGGTGGTGTGTGCAGTATTTGCAGATCCATCGCCGTTAACCATAAATTCGGAATTGCCGTGATCGGCCAAAAGAATAAACGAATAACCATTCTCCAAACCTTTGGTTACTACTTCTTCTGCGCATTTATCAGCCGTTTCTACCGCTTTAACTACCGCTTCAAAAACACCTGTATGGCCAACCATATCCGGATTAGCAAAGTTTAGGCAGATAAAATCGGCCCATCCTGTTTCCATTTCTTTGGTAATGGCTTCGGTAATGCCTGCAGCGCTCATTTCTGGCTGAAGATCGTAAGTAGCCACTTTTGGAGAAGGAATTAAAAGACGTTTCTCATTTGCAAATTCGGCTTCTCTTCCACCAGAGAAAAAGAAAGTTACGTGCGGGTATTTTTCAGTTTCTGCAATACGGATCTGGTTTTTATTGTTGTCGGCAAGCACTTCTCCAATGGTTTTGGTTAAATCATCTTTGGTGAAGATCACATTTACCTTATCAAAACTCTCGTCGTAAGTAGTCATGGTAACATAATACAACGGCAGTTTGTGCATCTGTTGCTCAGGGAAGTCTTTTTGTGTTAGGGCAGTGGTAATTTCACGGCCTCTATCTGTACGGAAGTTGAAACAGATTACCACATCATCATTTTGGATGGTAGCAACAGGGGCACCATTATCCTTTGTTAATACAACTGGTTTTAAAAACTCATCGGTTACACCATCAGCATACGATTTTTTAATCGCTCCAGGAGCATCCTGTGTTTTTTCGCCAATACCATTCACCATTACATCATAAGCCTGTTTTACACGCTCCCAACGGTTGTCACGGTCCATAGCATAGTAACGTCCTATCATGGTAGCCAGTTTTGCATTGGTATTTTGAATATGGTTTTCAAGATCAGTAATAAAGCCCAAACCAGAATTTGGATCAGTATCGCGGCCATCTAAAAAAGCATGAACATAAGTATTCGGTACGTTTGCCTCGTTGGCGGCATCGCATAAAGCTTTTAAGTGTTCGATGTGTGCATGTACACCTCCGTTTGATACAAGGCCAATAAAGTGTACGGCTTTATTGTGCTGTTTAGCGTAATCAAAAGCACTAAGCAAAATCGGATTAGTGTGCAGCGCTCTATCGGTAATTGATTTATTGATTCTTCCAAGCTCCTGGTAAACTACACGGCCGGCACCTAAATTCATGTGCCCAACTTCAGAGTTACCCATTTGTCCGGCAGGTAAACCTACTGCCTCGCCAGAAGCTTCGAGCTTAGAATTTGGGTATTTTTGTAATAACGAATCGAAAAAAGGTGTGTTGGCAGCATAAGCAGCATCAGAATTGTCTTGTTTTCCGTAGCCCCAACCATCAAGGATTATCAGCGCGAGTTTTTTATCGTTTACCATCTTTATTGTAAAATTTATTGATACACATTAAAACATTTTCATGCATAACATGTTTTAGTGTTTTGTTTATATGGCAAATATAACTTTATTGAAGCTTATACAAATTAAGAAATCCTTTTTTTGATGTGCTAATGGCATAATTTTAGCTATAGGGTTCTGTATAAAATACAGAAATGATCCGGAGCTTATTTTTATTCATTATTAGTTTGTCATCATTATATAGTTCTACGGCCTTCCAGGCTGATATTATTGATGATTTATCCTCGTATTTTAAGGCTGGCAACGCAAAAGAGATTGCCAAAAGTTTCGCATCTACCATCGAACTGATCATGGTTGACGAAGAAGATGTATACTCAAAAGCACAGGGTGAACAAATTTTGAGAGACTTTTTTGTGAAACACCCTCCGGTAAAAACAAGTATTTTCCATAAAATTAATACCAACCCCAATTATCGTTTTGGCGTAATCATATTAAGCACTGCCAAAGAAACTTTCAGGGTTTCGATCACGATGAAAAAATTTAACACCAGCTTTTCGATCACTGAATTAAGAATTGAGCCCGCAAAAGACTAAGTAAATTGCCAGCTCATAAATAATTCTTATTTTTGCGGCATAAAGCCTACGTTTTGGATACTCAACTTATACATCAATTCATAAAAAATGCCCTTACCGAAGATGTTGGTGATGGCGATCATACTTCACTTTCTACCATCCCGGCCGAAACGCAGGGAAAAGCAAAGCTGATTATCAAAGAGGCTGGTATTTTGGCCGGCATTGAACTGGCTATCGAGATTTTTAAAGAGGTTGATGCTGATTTAAAAGTTGATGTGCTACTACAGGATGGAACTGAAGTGAAAATAGGCGATATCGCTTTAACGGTTAGCGGACGTACACATTCCATTTTAATAGCCGAACGTTTGGTTTTGAACTGCATGCAGCGCATGAGCGGCATTGCAACTACTACGCACCGAATCGTTTCATTATTAAAAGATACTAAAACAAAAATTTTAGATACCCGTAAAACCACACCAGGGCTCCGTTATCTCGAAAAATGGGCTGTGCGTATCGGCGGGGGCGTAAACCACCGTATCGGTTTATATGATATGATCCTGATCAAAGATAATCATGTTGATTATGCCGGAGGGATTACCAATGCCATTACTGCTGCGCAAAAATATCTTGCTGATCAGCGTAAAAACCTTCAGATCGAAATCGAAGTTAGGAATCTGGAAGAGCTTAAACAGGTTTTGGCCATTGGTGGTGTTGATCGAATTATGCTTGATAATTTCAGTTTCGAAAACCTTAGGACTGCTGTTGCTTTGATCGATGGTAAATTTACTACAGAGGCATCTGGAGGGATTACCGAAGCAAATGTTGCAGAGTATGCAGCCTGTGGGGTAGATTTTATCTCGATGGGTGCGCTTACACACTCTGTGAAAAGCCTGGATATGAGTTTAAAAGCATACTAAAGTGATTTGCTATAAAATTAAAAGCTTATTTTTTGTATCATTGTAGGCTATGGTTACGGTTTATTCTCTCAGCGCGCTATTAATTGCCTATCTTTTTGGATCTATACCAACAGCTGTATGGCTTGGTCAGGCCTTTTACGGCGTTGATGTAAGGGAGTACGGAAGTGGTAATGCCGGTGCAACGAATACTTTTAGGGTATTGGGCAAAAAAGCCGGAATTGCCGTAATGATCATCGATATTGCAAAAGGTTATACCGCAACCAATCTGGCCTATTTAATTGGCATGTCGGTAACCGGACCACAAAATTCAGTTGTTTTTGTTAATTATCAGCTTGCCCTGGGTGTAACCGCGGTAATGGGACATCTATTTCCTGTTTTTGCCGGTTTTAGGGGAGGAAAAGGTGTTGCCACACTTTTTGGAATGGTTTTAGCAGTTAATTTCGAAGCATCTATGCTATGCGTTCTGGTTTTTGTGGTGGTGCTGTTATTAACCAAATATGTTTCATTAAGCTCTATCTGTGCGGGCTTTACTTTTCCGCTCAGTGTGGTGTTCCTGTTTCAGGTTTCGATCAAATCTGAAGTGCTTTATGGTATGGTGGTTTGTATTTTAATATTGGTAACGCATCAAAAAAACCTCGAAAGATTGCTGAAAGGCAAAGAATCCAAAGTGTATTTGTTTAGGAAGAAAACTAATTAATTTTACAAAACACATTTCATTAAAACTTATTTATACGCTTACTGTTTAATCTTCGGTTTGCTTGTGGGTATTACTAATCATTTAAAATCGCATTTATGAAAAAGTTATTTTTAACAGCCAGTGTTGCTGGGATTTTATTATTTGACTCATGTTCTACTGTTCCTTTAACAGGCCGTAGTCGATTTGATCTGGTAAGTAACGATCAGGTACTGCCAATGGCATTTCAGGCTTATAGTACTTTTTTAACAGAAAATAAATCTACTGTTTTGCCAGCTTCGAATGCGCAGGCGCTAAAGGTAAAAACCATTGGAAGCAGGTTGATTACCGCTGTTAAATCGTACATGAACAGCAATAACTACGGTAATTTAATCGCCGATTATCAATGGGAAGTGAACGTGGTGCAGAACAATGAAAAAAATGCCTGGTGTATGCCGGGAGGTAAAATTGTGGTTTACACGGGTATTTTGCCAGTAACACAGGATGATGCCGGTTTGGCCACTGTAATGGGCCACGAGATTGCACACGCTATTGCTGGCCACTCGGCCGAGCGTATGTCGCAGGAAATGGTGGCACAGGGTATCGGCGCTGCCGCTGGTGTAGCATTATCAAAAAATCCAAAAACACAGTCTATTTTTAATACTTTATATGGCGTGGGTACGCCTGTTGCGATGTTAAAATTTAGCCGTAACCAGGAGTTGGAGGCCGATCGTTTAGGTTTGATTTTTATGGCTATGGCCGGATATAATCCACAAAGTGCAACCAGTTTCTGGAACAGGATGTCGGCAGCATCTGCCGGTGCACAAAAACCTGCAGAATTTTTGAGCACACACCCAAGTGATGAAACACGTATTGCACAGATCCAAAAATATTTGCCCGAAGCACAACAGTATTATAAGAAATAAGGTAGAAGGCGGAAGGTGTAGGGTTTAAGGTTGAGGGCCGAAGGTAGAAAAGGTGGAAGGTTTTGCGAGATGCAAGGTTTTCCGCCTTTTGTTTTTGTATACCCTTCCTCAACCTGATCCGATAGCTATCGGATTTATTTCAGGGTCTTTGGCATCTTGCCAAGACTTTTGTCTATATAATGATGATGTTTTAATAGCATGATAGATCCTGAAATAAATTCAGGATGACGGATCGATTGGGAGTGGCACAATGAACTAATTCTGGGCTTAATGGATACTACGACAAAGAAAGAATCTTAATGCTATTTCTAGTCTTAGCGTCTCGCTAAGACTGTTCGTTTTAATTAAAGTGTTGTTGCGTTAGATCTCTCCGCTGCACTGCGTTTCGGTCGAGATGACGAATTGGATAGGTAGTGGACGAATGAATCAATGGCAAATGAACAGTTTCCAATTAACCGATTTAAACAATTAACCGGTTAACCTAATAAACAAATGACCAATGAACTATTGAACCAATGAACCTTCAAGCACCTTCAATATCGCGCTGGCTTTCAACAAACATTCTTCATATTCAGAAACGGCATTACTTTGATAGGTAATGGCCCCTCCAACCTGAAAAGACAGGTATTTCGATGTGGCATTATATAAAATGCTCCTGATAATTACGTTGAAATCAAAATCTCCATCAGGACTGATGCAGCCAAATGAACCCGAATAAAGGCCTCTTTTGGTAACTTCGTATTCTTCAATCAGTTTCATGGCCTTAACTTTTGGAGCTCCGGTCATAGAGCCCATCGGGAAAGCATTTTTAATCGCATCGATAAAATGGATCTCCGGGTTTAGTTTACAGCTGATGGTCGAAATCATCTGGTGCACCTGCGGAAAGCTGTAAATCCCAAATAACTCGTCAACCTTTACCGAACCTTTAACGGCTGATTTTGTAAGGTCGTGACGTACTAAATCAACAATCATTACATTTTCGGCCTGTTCTTTAATATCGTTCTTTAGCTGCAATTTTATGGCTTCATCTTCTGCAGGATCCAAACTTCTTTTTGCGGTGCCTTTTATCGGTTGTGAAATCAATTTCTGGCCACGTTTGCACAAAAATCTTTCAGGCGTTGCCGATAAAATATATTGATCGTAAATTTTGAAATACCCGGCAAATGGGGTAGGGGAAACGGCATTGAGCAGCTCGAAAGTTTGAACGGGATCTATTACTGCATTTTCGGCAAAAAACTCCTGGCAAAAGTTAACTTCATAAATGTCGCCTCTTAAAATATGATCTCTTAGTGCTTCAACTTTATCAATATATTGGGGTTTCGATAATTTTTGTGATAGCTGCACCGATGTTGCTTGTTTCTTTCCATGCAGGTGGAAAGATTCAATTTCTGCCAAAACTTCCTGGTCACCAATTAAAACTTCGGCTTTACCCTCTTTAAAAGCGATTAAATATTTTGGAACGAAGAAATATAAGTCGGGAAATGTTAAGCCGTCGGCGTTATTCGATTGCAGATCTTCGATTTCATTTTTTAAATCATAGCTAAAAAAACCGAAAATCCACTGTTTATATGTCGTATAAAAGCTTTTTAGCTGATTAAAGGCATTACCTGTTGCGCATTTTAATTCATGATTTGCACCGACTGCAATGATAAAATCGTAGGCCGAATAGGCATCTTTATAATGATTCGAATCAAGAAGACAGCAAACTTCGAACTGGTTGGCCCAGTGCAATGCTTTTTGTTTAAAATCGGATATATTTTGTGGGTTTTTCAAGCTGTCGCAAAGGTAAAAATAGAGATGATAATTGTAAGAAATTAATTTTTATCTTCCTTTTAAATTATGAAAATAAAATTCCTGCCATATCTATGCTTCGTGTTTTTAATGTTTGGTTGTTCCCAGATCAAACAAAGAAAAATTAATCTTGAAGAATTTCGAATCGCTAAAATGAAACCGGAAACAATTGTTGCTCAAGATTCTTGTAGTATCGTCGACATTATAGAATATTTTCCGAATAAGGAAAAGTGCGGAACAAGTAAACAACTGGCAAACCTGTATGTGTGCAAAGAAGATTTAACTGGCGATACGCTTTATGTTTTTGCTGATTGTGATGCAGAAAGAAGTATGCCCTTTGATAAAGGAGTCTGTATCATGGGAAACGATATCAAAAGAAAATTTCCAAAAGAGATTGTGGTTTCTGTACCTGATGATTTTGTAATTCCAAAAGGAGCAAAATATATTTTCTCCAATTTATTGTGGTTAGTAGATTGAAGGGGGATGCAAATTATCATATCTGTTTATGGCCGGAATTGCTAAGAAAAGCGATTTTATCAGGGGTGTCGTCATTTCGAGCGGAGAGCAACGTAGTCGAGAAATCTAACTAAATGGAGATTCCTAGATGGATCTCTCCATTTCGCTATGCTACAGTCGAGATGACGACTTGATGGTAAATAGCAAATGACGCTTTAACAAAAAAAGCAACCCGTTATGGATTGCTTTTCTTTTACTTGTCGTCATGCTGAATTTATTTCAGCATCTTAATAGACCCTGAAATAAATTCAGGGTGACGGTATTGCGTATTAGTGTAATTCTAAAGTTTGTGCCCTATCTGGTCCTACTGAAAGGAATTTGATTGGAACTTCAAGCTCTTTTTCTAAAAACGCGATATAATCGGTCAATTTAGCCGGAATCTGATCTACAGAAGTAATTTTGGTTACATCGGTAGCCCAGCCGTCGATTGCTTTTAATACCGGTTTTGGTTCGATAGAAATGATGTCGTATGGCATATAATCAATCGTTTCGCCGTTATATTCGTAGTGTGTACAAGCGTAAATGGTATCGAAAGTATCCAGCACATCGGCTTTCATCATAATCAGTTCGGTTACACCGTTTAGCATGATGGCATATTTTAATGCAGGAAGATCAATCCAGCCACAACGACGGGCACGGCCAGTAGTTGCACCAAATTCGTGACCTAATGCACGTAAATTTTCGCCAACTTCGTTGTCTAATTCGGTTGGGAACGGACCGCCACCAACACGTGTACAATAAGCTTTAAAAATACCATAAACAGCACCAACTCTGTTAGGCGCAATACCTAAACCGGTACATGCACCGGCAGTTGTAGTGTTGCTTGAAGTTACAAAAGGGTACGAACCGAAATCAACATCCAGTAAAGTTCCCTGTGCACCTTCGGCCAAAACCGCTTTTCCTTCTTTTAAATAGCCATTAACGAAATGCTCGCTATCTACATGGGGAATGGTTTTCAAAAATTCGATTGCTTCAAAGAAAGCGGCTTCTTTTTCGGTTAGTTCATATTCGAAACCTTCGTAGTGAGAAAGAATTTCGGTATGTTTTTCTACCAGTTTAGCATAACGTTCTTTAAAATCAGGCAGGGTAGTATCGCCCACGCGTAAACCGTTACGGCCGGTTTTATCCATATAAGTTGGACCAATACCTTTTAACGTTGAACCGATTTTGTTTTTACCCATACGTGCTTCATTTGCAGCATCCAATAACTGGTGGGTAGGTAAAATTAAGTGTGCTTTGCGGGCAATTACCAATTTACCATCGGCAACGGGATCGTGACCAGCTTTTTTTAAATTATCAAGCTCTCTTTTTAAAATGATAGGATCGATAACTACACCATTTCCAATTAAATTCATGGTTTTTTCGTTGAAAATTCCCGATGGGATAGTATTTAAAACGAATTTTTTGCCATCGAACTCTAAGGTATGTCCGGCATTTGGGCCGCCCTGAAAACGGGCAATAAGATCATATTTTGGACTTAGTACATCAACGATTTTTCCCTTTCCCTCATCGCCCCATTGCAGGCCGAGAAGTACATCTACTTGCGTCATTATTAAAAATTTAAGCTTGTTTTATTATGTATTTGATTTAATTTGCTTTTAGATCCGCTGCTGCGGCCGCACTTTCGTTCACTTTCCTTGCAACGCTGCAATCAGAACAGAACCCATAAAGATTCAAAGAATGGTGCTTGATATCAAACTTTAACAGGTCGCCAACCATGGTTTGGATCTGGTGGATACGTGGATCACAGAATTCTACCACTTTACCGCATTCGATACAGATCACGTGATCATGCTGACGGTAGCCGTAAGATTTTTCGAATTGTGCCATGTTTTTACCAAACTGGTGTTTGGTCACTAAATCGCACGAAACCAATAACTCTAAAGTATTGTAAACCGTAGCACGGCTAACGCGGTACTTTTGGTTTTTCATGTGGATATAAAGTGTTTCAACATCAAAGTGGTCGTTTCTTGAATAGATCTCCTCTAATATGGCGAAACGCTCCGGTGTTTTACGTAGATTTTTGTTTTCTAAATAAGCCTCAAAAATCTTGCGAACGAGCTCATTTGTATTTTGTTCAGACATAGTTTTTAAACTCCACTCAAAGGTAGTTAAATTGTTTTAAAAAATGATTACCCCCGATCAAATGATTACATAGATTTGGTAATTGCTTGAATAAGTCGGAAGTCCGTAGATCAGATGTCCGAAGCGCAAATCCCAAATGGGCGCAACTTTATCAGATTTGATTTAAAAACCTGCTATTCAATTTCGGACATCGGACTTCTGTCTTTCTGACTCAATTAAGCATCAAACCTGGTAACCCCGGTAACACCCCTCACTTTTAATAAGTTTTTGATCAGATTTTCGAGGTGTTCGGTGTCGTTTACAAAAATCATAATCGATCCTTCAAAAATCCCTTCATTGGTATCAACCGTGATAGAGCGCATATTTACTTTAAAATCGGTCGAGATTACGCGGGTAATGTTATTGATCAAGCCTACATCATCAATACCTACAATTTTTAAACCGGTTAAGAAAGTCAGTTCTTTTTGTCTGTTCCATTTCGCTTTTACAACACGGTAGCCATAATTGGCCATCAGTTGCGCTGCATTAGGACAGTTTGTTCGGTGTATTTTAATGCCTTCGCTTACGGTAATAAACCCAAAAACATCATCACCGGGGATCGGGTTGCAGCATGGGGCAAGCGTATAATCAATGCGCTGCATATCTTCGCCGATCAGTAAAATGTCGGATTCGCCGCCTTTAATTTTACTCTTAATCCCGTCTACGCTAAGATTTTCAGGACGCTCAGGTCCGCGGTTTTCTACTTCTTTTTCGCTCGTAAGGTATTCCCTGATATCTTTTAGCTCAATTTTTCCAAGCGCAACATTTACAAAAAGCTCCTGTGTTGAAGGGAGTTTAAAGAAATAGCTTAATTTCTGGATATTATCGGTATTGTAGGTGATTTTTAACGATTTTAGCTTTCTTTCTAAAATTTCCTTGCCATTTTCGGCAATTTTCCGCTTCTCTTCTTTTAAAGACGATTTTATTTTTGATTTCGCTTTTGCGGTAACCACCACATTGAGCCAATCTTCTTTCGGGCTTTGTTTGCTCGAAGTAATGATCTCTACCTGATCGCCATTCTGTAATTTATACGAAATAGGCACCAGTTTATGGTTTACTTTGGCACCGATACAGGTAGCCCCAACATCGGTATGAATCTCAAAAGCAAAATCTAAAGCAGTAGCACCCAATGGTAACTGGATTAAAGCTCCTTTTGGTGTGAAAATGAAAATCTCATCAGAGAAAAGGTTCATTTTAAAATCATCAAGGAAATCCAATGCATTCGCTTCTGGATTACTCAACATTTCCCTTACTTTCTGGATCCATTGATCCAGACCGTTATCGTTGCTCGATTCTTTGTATTTCCAGTGCGCCGCAAAACCTTTTTCTGCAATCTCGTTCATGCGTTGAGTACGGATCTGTACCTCAACCCATTGCCCGCGTGGCCCCATCACCGTGGTGTGCAAACTTTCGTAACCATTTCCTTTTGGTGATGAAACCCAATCGCGTAAACGGTCGGGGTTTGGGCGGTATAAATCAGTCACAATCGAATATGCTTTCCAGCAGTCGGCTTTTTCATTTTCAGGTGCCGAATCCAAAATGATCCTAATGGCAAAAAGATCATAAACCTCTTCGAAAGGTATATTTTTCTTTTTCATTTTATTCCAGATCGAGTGAATCGATTTCGGTCTTCCATAAACATCGGCCACTAAACCCTGCTCATGCACAATCTCATCAATCGGCTCGACGAATTTTTTGATGAAAAGTGCCCGTTCTGCTTTTTTCTCATTCAATTTTTTTGCGATGAACTTATAGGTATCCGGATCAAGATATTTCATCGAAAGATCTTCCAGTTCCGATTTTATCGCATATAAACCCAAACGGTGGGCAAGGGGAGCGTATAAATAGATCGTTTCTGATGCGATTTTAAGCTGCTTGTGGCGTGGCATAAAATCCATCGTACGCATATTGTGCAAACGGTCGGCCAGTTTGATCAGGATTACCCTAACATCATCGGCCAGGGTAAGCAGCATTTTGCGGAAATTTTCGGCCTGCAGGGAGCTGTTCGTATCAAAAACACCTGAAATTTTGGTCAAACCGTCTATAATCTTAGCCGTTTTCTTGCCAAATTCGCGTTCAATGTCCTCTAAAGTGATATCGGTATCTTCTACCACATCATGTAATAATGCGCAAACGATAGAAGTTGTACCCAGGCCGATTTCTTCTGCGGCAATCTGTGCTACTGCGATGGGGTGGTAAATATAAGGTTCGCCCGATTTGCGGCGCATATCTTTATGGCTTTCGAGTGCCATATCGAAAGCTTTTCTGATTTCTTTTTTATCGCCCTTTTGAAGGGTCGATTTGCTTGCCCGTAGTAATGCCCTGTATCTTTTTAGAATTTCCTGCTTTTCCGCCTCTAAATCAATCACTAACTCTGTTTTCATTTGTATTTTTTGCGTAAAAATTGCGTCTTATTTCTGAATAAAACTTATATTAGTTTTGTGGAACACCTAATATATGAAATAACACCTAACTTTGTAAAAGTATAAATTTATGAAATTTAAAGGGCTCTTTTTTCTTTGTATTGTAATGATTTGTAGCTTTTCGCTGCGGGCGCAGGATCCTGCGGCCCCAATCTTCCCCAAATTGGGTAAGAGCGATACAATCAGGGTGGCCTCAACAAATGATAACGGAATCATGATCCCATGGATGCAGCTTAACGATGTAACCATTTTTGCAGCGAGGATCTGGAAATCGCCTGCAGAACAGGCAGCCTATAACCGTTTAAGGTATAACGTATTAAAAGTAATGCCTTATGCGCTATTTGCAAAACGCAGGTATGAGCAGCTGGAACAGGATATTGCACATACCCCTGAGAAAAAAGAACAGAAGCAACTGGTTAAACAATGTGATAAAGAAATTAAAGACATGTTTAACCGCGAAATAAAAGAATTAACGATTACGCAGGGACAGATTTTAACAAAACTGATCGACCGTGAGGTGGGCAGGACAACTTATGATATCATTAAGCAGACCAAAGGTGGTTTTGCGGCATTTTCTTATCAGATTGTTGCCCGTGTGGTAGGCCATAATTTAAAAAGCACTTACGATCCGACAGAGGATAGGGATATAGAATCTATTATCCGTACCTCCGGATTTTATCAATAACATTATAATGCAGGAAAGCATTCCGAATATTTATCCTTTCAAGGTTAAAAAAATAAACGGCGAAGAACAGCCTTTATCAGCCTACCGCAACAAGGTGGTATTAATTGTAAATACAGCATCTGAGTGCGGTTTTACGCCACAGTTAAAAGAATTACAGCAGCTTAAAGACGAAATTAACAATCCGGATTTTGAAATTCTGGGTTTTCCAACCAACGATTTTGGCAAACAGGAGCCTTTAAATGGTTCGGATATCGCATCATTCTGTGAAATTAACCACGGTGTAAAATTTCCGGTTTTTGATAAAATTATGGTGCGTGGTGCGCATGCGCATCCGTTATATCAGTTTTTGAGCGATAAGAAACAGAATTCAAAATTAAGTTCTAAACCCCGTTGGAACTTCCATAAATACATTGTGAACAGAAATGGTGAAGTAGTAGATTTTTTTATGCCTTTTACCAAGCCCTTGAGTTCGAAAATCAAAAAGAAAATTCAGCAATTGCTGAACCAAAATGCCCAATAAGACATCATGAAGTTAGATATTTTAGTTATAGCCGTGCATCCCGATGATGCAGAGCTTTGCTGTTCAGGTACCATTTTAAAACATATTGCCCTCGGTAAAAAGGTAGGAATTGTAGATTTAACCCGCGGCGAACTGGGTACACGCGGTACAGCCGAAACCAGGGATGAAGAAGCCAAAAACTCTGCAAGGATTTTGGGCTTACATGCCCGCGAGAACCTTGGCCTGCGTGATGGATTTTTCCAGAACGACGAATTTCACCGTTTGGAAGTGATTAAGATGATCAGAAAATACCAGCCAGAAATTATTTTAAGTAATGCATTGGAAGATCGCCACCCCGATCATGGCAGGGCCGGCGACCTGGTTTACGACTCGGTATTTTTATCGGGTTTACCAAAGATAGAAACTTCGATAGATGGCATTAAACAGGAAGCGCACCGCCCGAGGTTATTGCTGCAGTATATTCAGGACAGGTATATAAAACCTGATATTATTGTAGATATCACGGAACATATCGATAAAAAAATCGAATCAATTAAAGCTTTTAAAACGCAGTTTTACAATCCTGATGTAGAGGGGTTGCAAACCTATATTTCGTCGCCCGAGTTTTTCGAAAGCATGATCGGCAGAGCAAGGGAGTTTGGTAAAAGCATTGGCGCTACGTTTGGCGAAGGTTTTACTTCGAGGAAGCTGCTGGGCGTTGATAATTTGTTTGATTTGAGGTAATAAAGAACTGTCACATTATATCGAATACTTTATGCGATCGTCACCCTGAACTTGTTTCAGGGTCTTCTTAGCATGATGGATGCTGAAATAAATTCAGCATGACGATCGCGTGATTAAAAAGAATCAACAAAACCGCCCTTTATTTGTTATTCTCAAAACGAATAATAATGGCGAATATATTCTCATCTCTCAAAAACGCTTACAATCTTTTTAAACATGTAGATTTTGATAAGTTAGAGGCTTTATCGAAAAAAGTTGATTTGCCCAAAATGGTCGAAACGATATCAAGCCTGGATGATAAACAGATTCAGGGCATGATGAAAATGATGGGTGGCCCGCATAAAAAGAAAGAATTGCCTCCAATTGAAGGCGATTTTTACCACCTGGGTGATGAAGCTTTAAAAGATGAAGACCGCGAACTCCAGTTAAAGGTGCGTGCCTTTTTAGAAAAAGAGGTTAAGCCAATTGTAAACCATTATTGGAACAAGGCCGAATTTCCCTTCGAAATTATACCAAAACTTGCCGAACTCAATATCTGTGGCTTAACCTACAAAGGTTATGGCTGTCCGGGGAAATCTAATTTAATGGAAGGTATTTTAGCGATGGAAATGGCCCGGATTGATACTTCTATTTCGACCTTTTTTGGGGTGCAAAGCGGTTTGGCCATGGGATCTATCTATTTATGTGGATCGGAAGAACAAAAACAGCAATGGTTGCCACTAATGCAGCAATTTAAAATTATCGGTGCCTTTGGTTTAACCGAACCCGAGGTAGGATCGGCTGCTGCCGGAGGTTTAACCACCACCTGTAAAAAGATAGATGGAAAATGGGTGTTGAACGGACAGAAAAAATGGATTGGGAATGCAACTTTTGCCGATATTTTGGTGATTTGGGCAAGGGATGAGGAAAGCGGTGAGGTTAAGGGTTTTATTGTTAAAAAAGATAATCCAGGCTTTGCAGTAGAAAAGATGCAGGATAAAATGGCGCTGCGGATTGTGCAGAATGGGTTAATTACCTTAACCAATTGCGAAGTAGAAGAAGCCGACCGTTTACAAAATGCAAACTCGTTTAAAGATACCGCTAAAGTTTTGCAGATGACAAGGGCAGGAGTGGCCTGGCAGGCCGTAGGCTGTGCCCGCGGAGCATACGAAAACGCGCTCGAATATACGCGTAACCGAAAACAGTTTGGTAAGCCTATTGCTTCCTTTCAGTTGATCCAGAACCATTTGGTTGAGATGTTATCTAATTTAACGGCCATGCAAACACTTTGTTTTAGGTTGTCGCAATTGCAGGATCAGGGTTTGTTAAAAGATGAACATGCTTCGCTTGCCAAAGTATTCTGTTCGTTAAGAACGCGCGATGTGGTGAGTAAAGCCAGGGAAGTAATGGGCGGTAACGGAATTTTACTGGAGTATAATGTTGCCCGTTTTGTGGCCGATGCCGAAGCTATTTATTCGTACGAGGGTACAAAAGAGATCAATACATTGATTGTTGGCCGGGCAATAACCGGATTTTCGGCTTTTGTTTAGGATAACTCGCGAAGTTTAGAATGGCAATGAGAGAGGGAAAACTTCGTGAGTTTGAAAAAGATTGCGAATAATGATGTTAAAATTTGCTGTTATTTTTTTGGAAATGATCGTCAGCATTTCATAGGTGCTGTAGCCCCGCCATACGCTTTATCCCTCTGATCCCGATGTAAAATCGGGACGGGATGCTCGCTGCTGTCGGGTTTATTGAACAGCGGTTTGTTCATAAACCTTATTCCTACATCAACTTCCATGGTCTGTGTCCTCACAGACCATTTATTTTTTGTTATATCACAGTGATATTTGTTCCGTTCTGTGAGGACACAGACCGGGGAAATGTGCGGGTGGTTGGTTTCTCGGGGTACCAACTTTGTACCTAAACCCCTGCCCGTTGCAGGCGGGCGATTGGAACGTATGCCGATTCCTTCAATCGGCAGGAGGGAAAGCGGGGCTGAAAATGCCAAGTGAACAGAGCCTTTCATTTCCAAAAAAAGTGTTTATTCCGTTCTGTGAGGATACAGACCGGGGCGGGGCGAAGAATTAGCTTAATTTTATTTAATACGGATGTTTATTAAAGGCCACCTGGCTCATGGCGCTTTTTTCGTAAAGGGCAATACAGGCTTTGTTAAAAGCTGGGTCGAAGTTTACTTCCCCGGGCTGTAATGTATTTGGAACATTTACGTTTTGCATGAAGAAATAAACTTTTGTATTGCCATATTTGGTATGCGGCATTAAATTGCCATAATCTTCCATTTCTTTCCAAACCGAATCCTTAACCGTTACCACATAAATGCGTTGTACCGGGCCGGTATTATTGGCGTTTCTATACTTCACAATTTCTTTGAAACCCGCTTTCATATCTTCGGCACCGGGCTGGTCAAACACATCCTTGACCATAAAAAATATCAATATAAAAACGCCAATGGTAACGATATAAACTAAAGGTTTCTTGTTCATGCCTACAATAAAGGCAATATTTTTTCCATAACCGTCAGGCCTTCGTCAATATGTTTTTGCTCGATGCAAAGTGCCGGACGGAAGCGTATGGTTTTTTCGCCACAGCCTAAAAACATCACATTATTCTCCAACCCTTTACTGATAAAGGCATTGCGCATTTCCTTATTTGGAAAATCGAAAGAGCACAGTAAGCCTCTTCCGCGTACATTGCTCATTTTATCGAATTTATGCGATAAGCTTTCTAAGTTATCCTTTAAATAAGTACCCACTCTGGTCGCATTTTCGCAAAGCTGATCTTCTTCTATGATCTGTAAAATTTGGGTTGAGCGTACCATATCAACCAGGTTTCCGCCCCAGGTAGAATTAATGCGGCTTGGAACTTTAAAAACGTTGGTTTCAATTTCATCTACTTTTTTGCCGGCAAGAATGCCGCAAACCTGCATCTTTTTGCCGAAAGCGATAATGTCTGGTTGTGCTTTTTCGCTAAAATGTTGGTGGCACCAGAATTTCCCGGTTAAACCCACTCCGGTTTGTACCTCATCGTAAATTAAGAATGCTTCATTTTCATCGGCCAGTGTTTTAAGTTGGATGAGAAACTCTTCGCGCAAATGGTTATCGCCGCCTTCTGATTGTATGGGTTCGATAATAATGGCGCAAATTTCGTCTTTGTTATCCGTGAAGGCCTTTTTGATCTGCGCCAGAGAAGCTTCTTCGGTTTCGATGGCACGGTTTAAACGATCTCCAGAAAGTGGGAATTTAACTTCGGGAACGGCCACCCTTGGCCAATCGAATTTGGCAAACCATTTGGTTTTATCGGGCAGGGTATTGGTTAAACTTAAAGTATAACCCGTGCGGCCATGAAAAGCCCTTTCGAAATGTAAAACCTTGAATCCTTTTTCTTCGGTATAACCTTTTGCGAAGTTTTTTTGAACTTTCCAGTCCATGGCTACCTTGATGGCATTTTCGACCGCTAAACCCCCACCTGCAATAAAAAAAGCATGTGGAAGGTAATCAGGAATACCAACTTTAGAAAATGTTTCTACAAACTGTGCATATTGCTGGGTGTAAACATCCGAATTAGAAGGATTGGACAAAGCGGCCTGGAACAGACTTTTTTTGAACGCTTCATCATTGATCATTTTAGGATGGTTGTAACCCAAAGGAACGGAAGCAAAACAGGTGAAAAAATCGAGTAGGGTCCTGTTATATTTCGAATCGTAAATATAGGCGCCGTTACTTTTTTCCATATCATAGGTAAGGTCGAAACCATCGGCCAAAATGTGTTTCCTTAACGATTCGTTAACGCGATCTGCAGGTACTGTTAATTGGTACATAAAATTGGATTTGGTATATTCCAAATTTAGTTAAATGTGCCTAAAATCAAAATTTAAGCACTTTTTGTACCCTTAAGGCAAAAAATAGGTTTAAACAGTTTAAAGTATGATTATAGACAAAATCGGGTTTTGGACTTCACGAATGTGGAAAACTTTTTTGTTGAAAGGCGATGCAAAACTCACAATTTTCTGAAACCTGCGAGGTTTAGCATGAAATAACCAGATGAAAATCATGAGCCATTTTAGCCTTTACTGAATTATATTTTTTTGAAAATCCTTACGAGGTTCTCCGCAATTATTTTATTGCCCTTATCAGAAGGGTGCAGGCCATCGTAGGTAATTTTCACGGCATCCAATGGATAAGGGTAATCGTCGCCTTTTGGGTTAAATGGTATAGAAGCTGATTGGGGATATTTATAGTTTTGATATTCGCCTGTTGAAGGGTTTTTCAGCCTTTTAAACCTGACCGCCTTTTCGAATTTAAGTTTTTGATTGTGGTAAAGATCAACCACAGGAAAATTTTCGTGTTTAGCTATTTCGACAATCGCATTGGCAAACATCTCTAAAGTTTGCCCGTTTTTTGCCTTATATGATCCAAAAGCGTTGTTGTTAGCATCGGCAACATACACAAAATCGTTTCGCTGCATCGGGGTGATCACCACAATTTTTGCATTGGGATTTAAGGTCCTGATTTTGTCGATAATAATGCGGTAAGCACCACATGTGGTACCTGTTCCGGTATTGTTGATGTAATCGTTGATTGATCCGACAGGTATTCCCGACCACCAATCGTTCGTGCCCAGAAAAATTGAATATAAGTCTGACTGAATAATGCCCAGTTTCTCAATTTCTTTTGCTATGCCCACAGTTGTCCAGCCATTGTGGCCCTGGTTAATGTAGTTAATGTTCGGCAACCGATCTTTAACACGGTCTAAGTAGCCTTTTGTTACACGGTTCCCGGTTTCGCTTAAATGGTTATTAAGGTAAGTGATGGAATCGCCGATGGCTGTCCATTTGATTTCTTTCACCGGAATAAATGAAAAGTTAATAATCGAGATAAATAAAAGTGATATAATTATTTTTTTAAAGGATTTTCTGCTCATACCGGTTAAAAATCTTGGTTAATCCATAGTTGAAGATCGGCGATGAATTTAACGAGAATATTTTAAGTTTTTGGGCGTTTATCCTTTTTAAAAAACAGATGTGCAGAAATTAGCCAAACATCTATTTTTTATTGGCACTGATCTATTTTTATTTCATTTTATGGTATTGTACTTTACATTTATCCTAAGCAACAATAATCACAGGTTAAATAATTTATAGGAGGCTTCAGCAATGAAGCCTTTTTTTATTCTCCGCCAATTATATTAATCAAAAAATTAAGCGCGTTTGCAGAGTGGAGCGCTTTTGTTGATTGCATGGTTATATCTGCTGTTTCTGAAGACCTTTTTAACATCTGTTTTTCGTAAGCAGAGATTGCTTCATGGCTATTTTTGAAATCATTGTTCTTTAAACATTGGCCTAATTCCAAAGCATCGAGCATGGCCATATTTACACCTTCGCCCGCATAAGGGGGCATCAGGTGCGCTGCATCGCCCAGCATGGTTAAATTGGAGATGGTTTCCCAGTTTTGATCCAAAGGCATACAATATTGTGGGCGGGGAACAAAAGCAACCGAAGCATTTTCGAACAGTTCGAGCCAGATTGGATCCCAATCTGAGAATGTTTCTTTAAACCAATGAATTACTTGCTTTTTATCCGAAAAATCGATGTTTGATTCTTTTACCCAGTTTTCGGTTGTGTTGCAGCCGGTATAAAACACCAAACTACCATCACCTTTTGAACTTACAATCAGTGATTTTTCGCTACCCATGGCGAATATCTTTCCACCGTTTAGCAGGGCATGCATTTTCGGTGTAGCTGTTGCTGATGAATAAACGGCACCTTCTACAATGGTTACGCCTGAATAAAACGGTTTGATCGGTGTAATGTACGGACGGATTTTGGAGTTAGCGCCATCAGCTGCAATTACAATGTCGGCAGCTGCAGAGTTTCCATTTTTGAATTCGATCAGCCACGAACCATTATTTGGTTGAAGTGACGCAAAATGACTGTTCCAGATTACGGTATCTTTTTCCAACGAATCTAATAGTATTTTTTGCAATGGACCACGGTCTATTTCAGGACGGAAAGCTTCCCTGTTTTCTGTATCGTTATCCTCGAATACGATTTTTCCATGTTGATCAATAATACGTGTACGATCGGCCCCGGGACGATAGTTGGCCATAAAGGCATCCATCAATCCAGCTTCTTTCAGCGCAGCTAGTCCCGATTCTTCATGTAAATCGAGTGTTGCGCCTTTTGGCCTGGCATTTTCGTTGGCATCACGTTCGTAAACATTAACGTTAAAGCCATCCATCTGTAGCAAACGGGCCAAAGTTAAACCACCCGGGCCGGCGCCGATGATGGCAATTTTTTTATTTTTAAGATTATCCATTGTGTTTCTGATTGGTTATACCTTTAATTACAATTTCGCAGCAGGTTAAAATCACTTCTTCGGTAATAATCTGTTGCTCACGGTTTAAATGATCGAAATATTCGGCCACGAGATCCTGAATGGGCGAAAAAAGTAAAGCCCTGTGTACATCATGGGGTAAATCGGGTATCAGGCCAGCTTTAACATGATTTTTTAAAAAAGTGTGAATAGGAGAAAAAAATGAACCCTGTTGAATATTCTTTTCCTGAAAAGCTTTATTTAAGAGGGGAGAAGATTTACCGTATTGGATGAGGGAAAAGGCAGGCTTATTGTTTTTAAGAAAATTAAAAGTATTGAGCCAAAGCTTTTTCATGCCATCTGAAAAATTCATTTCAGGATTAAAATTTTCCAATACTGCTTTTTCGTAGGTGCCGAGTACTTCTTCGATAAAGAGTTTTACCAATAAATCTTCCTTATTTTCGTACTTGATGTAAATGGTACGGGGCGATATATTAGCGGCCTTGGCAAGTTTTTGCATGCTAAGGTTTTCCAAACCTTCGTCAGAAATAATCTGTAAAGCAATTGAGCGGATAGCTTCTTCTTTCTCTAAATTTTTTGGCCTCATGCTGTTTATTATTAATATGGATCAAAAGTAAGTAAACGTTTGTTTACTTTTGAATTTTATTTAAAATATTAACTGATTTTGACAAATAGGTAGGAGTAGTAAGGATATATTATAAATATAGAATCGTCTTCCTGAGTGATAATTTATTACATATAAATCTACATTATTGACAGAGGGGTTTCTGTACCTAACTTTCCAAAGTTCCGTCATTTCGAGCGGAGTGAAACGGAGTCGAGAACCCGTAGGCTCAGCGAAGCTAAATCTGTCTCGAGATAGATCTCTCCACTCCACTGCGTTTCGGTCGATATGACGATAGTCTGTCAATGATTAGCTTGTTAAGGATCTTACTTTAACGCTCTTGCGAATCGTTATTACTTGGTTTGTATCCCTACACACCATCGAACAAGTGTTTTCATTTATTGTCAAAACTTATCCTTCATTCCGAATAAGCCCATCAACCCACCGGTATGGATGGTGAGAATTTTATCATCTTGGCCGATAACTCCCTGTTTTTGAAGATCTACAATAGCGAAACACATTTTTGCGGTATAAATGGGATCTAAAAGCAAGCCGGTTTGGGCAGTAAAGGTTTTAATGAAATCAATCAGTTGAGGGGTGGTTTTAGCATAACCACCGAAATGATAATCGAGGTGTAGTGTTAAATGAGCAGAAAGGGGAGTGTATTTTGCTATTTCATCTTTAATGAACGAGGCACCTTTTAATACGGGGATAATGTGCAGCTTGGTATTTAATCCCTGTTGCTGAATTCCCTTCAACAATCCAGCTGCAGTTGTGCCGGTTCCGGCGGCACAGAAAATGTGATCGTAAGTTTCGCTGAGTTCGTTGATTATTTCTGCACAACCAATGGTGGCTTCGTTAGAGGCGCCCCCCTCATCAATAAAATAAGCCTGATCATCGTTGGCAAAATGTTGTTCAAACAGTTGGTGTTTATCGCGGTAACTTTCGCGGTCGGTAAAAATGAGCTGCATACCAAATAAGCTGCAGAGTAATAACATTTCGTTTTTTACTTCTTCACCACGAACAAATGCTGTTGATTTTAGCCCACACCTTGCTGCTGATGCTGCTGTAGCTACCAAGTGATTGGAATAAGCCCCTCCGAAAGTTACCAAATGGGTTTTGTTCTCTCCATTTGCTTTAGCTAAAATGTATTTGAGCTTGCGCCATTTATTGCCCGAAATATAAGGATCGATCAGGTCGTCGCGCTTAACAAAAAGATTGTTAAAAGGGGCTAATGTTATCTTTTGTACAGGGCTATATATTTCTTCGAACACGTGTAAAAATAAAAAACACCTGAATATTTCAGGTGTTTTTAAGGAATATTATGTTTGAAAACCGATTATTTGCCAATGCCCAGTCCTATACCTGCATTTAACATGCTGTATTTTGCCTGGGTATACGAAGTATAAAATTTAAAGAAGCCGAATTTTAACTGAAAGCCTAAACTAGCCCTAACACCATCAATGTCGGTTTGTTTAACCGAAATCGGATCAACATAAGTGGCATTACTTGTACCATCCTCAAATCTATAGGTACCCAAAGCTTTTAGATTGGTGTTTGATGTTTGATAACCAAGACTGGCAAAAGGAGTAAAAAACACGATCTTTTTAGATACAATGGCATCAAAATTTACTCCATTAAATTTTGCATCAATGCGCTGATCCGAATTTGCTGTATTGTTAACGTTCAATGGTAAATTATACCTGTACTGGGTAAAACCACCGGCAATGGCAATATCTACAGGTATTAATTTCTCTGTAGTAGAGCCCATAAATAACGGCAAAAGTTCAACCTTTGCGCCGAAGCCGATCATCGATAAACTTCCTAAATCGTTTCCGATCTTTATTTTGGGCATGGCCCTTAAAGTAACATCGATATTTTTTGGCAAACCTAAGGTAGCCTGGATCTGTGCCGAAGGTACTACATGGAAACCAACACCCTGTGGCAGGTTAAAGAATTTACCTGTTGGAAGCCCGCTGCTGGTATAAATCTGCATTTTACCGCCCTCGCGGTCATCTCCAAATGCTGTAGGGCCGATGGAAGAAGCACCTGGGGCAGGTTTAATATTGCTTAGGCCCAAAGTGTTTACATCGTAACTTCTGGCCGATTGTGGCACAAAAGCAGCAGAAGCAGAAACACGGACATCAAATTTTAAAAAACCTTTCGATTGCGCAGTGTTGCTCCATCCATCAGTTAACCCTAGCCCCAAACCTTTGTACAAAGGATCGAAATAGGCATTAACCAATTTGGTAGCATCGGCCGGACCAGAAACAAATAAGCTTCCAACATCTTGTTGTGCACTTGCTTTTTGGGTGATTACCAATAAAAATAAGGCTGTAACGGCCTTTAAAAAGTAGCATTTCTTCATATAAATGATTTAGAATGTTTTAATTGCGGACGAAGGTAGGACTGTTTTTCCGAAAACTGCAATGATTGAAAAATTCTTGAACTTAAAAGTTTATTTTTGCCCCATGGAAAATGTGGTCGAATTGCAGGAATCAGAAGAGCAGGAATTATATGAGCATTTAAAAATTATTGTCGATAAAGGGCAGTCGTTGCTGCGCATCGATAAATTTTTGATGGTGCGTGTAGAAAATGCTTCGCGCAACCGCATTCAGAACGCAATAGATGCCGGTAACGTACTGGTTAACCAAAAGCAGATTAAAGCGAGTTATAAGGTAAAGCCTTTTGACGAGATATCGATCGTTTTGCCACATCCGCCACGCGATACGGAAGTTTATCCAGAAGATTTACCGCTCGATATTATTTACGAAGACAGTGATCTTTTAGTGGTAAATAAAGCTGCCGGAATGGTGGTGCACCCTGGATTTAACAACTATACCGGTACCTTGGTTAATGCCCTGGCATTCCACTTTGAGCAGCTTCCGCAACTGCCCGGTAACGATGGTCGCCCGGGGTTGGTGCACCGCATTGATAAGGATACGTCAGGCTTATTACTGATCAGTAAAAACGAAAAGTCTATTACACATCTGGCCCGCCAGTTTTTTGACCACAGCATTACCCGTAAATATATTGCGTTGGTTTGGGGCGATATCGAAAATGATGGTACAGTAACAGGTTATATCGGCAGAAGCGCCAAAGACCGTCGTGTAATGGATATTTACGATGATGAGGAAAAAGGCAAATGGTCGGTAACACATTATAAAGTATTAAAGCGTTTGGGTTATGTAACTTTGATCAGCTGTGAGCTGGAAACCGGCCGTACGCACCAGATCAGGGCACACATGCAGCACATCGGGCACCCGCTTTTTAACGATGCGATGTACGGGGGAGATAAAATTTTAAAAGGAACAACCTTCAATAAATACAAGCAGTTTGTAGATAATTGTTTCGAACTATTGCCCCGCCAGGCATTACATGCACAGAGTTTGGGTTTTATCCATCCTACAACAAAAGAATACATGTACTTCGAATCGCCGTTACCACCCGATTTTAAGGCTGGTTTAACCAAATGGGAAAATTATATTGCCACATCATAAAATATGCTTCAGGAGTACCTTTTATTTAATGATGAATTTCAGGCGGCTGATGTTCCATTTTTAACGGCTGCGAACAGGAGCTTTAAATTTGGCGACGGACTGTTCGAAAGCATGCGCATGATCAATAACAAGCTTCAGTTTGCCGATTTACATGCCGATAGGCTTACGGCTGGCATGAAAGCGCTAAAAATTGATGGACATGCTTTAATGGATGATTATTTTATACGCCAGAAAACTGCCGATCTTGCCAAGCGGAACAAATGGAACGGCAATGTGCGTTTCCGTCTTTCGGTTTACAGGGGAGGAGCCGGGGTATATACACCTGAGATTAATAAAGCAGGTTATGTTTTGGAAGGAATTCCCCTAAAATCATCAAATTACGAACTCAATAGCAAGGGCTTGATCATTGATGTATATGACGAGATGACCAAGCCTGTTAATAAGCTATCGAACTATAAAACAGCTAATGCGCTGCTTTATGTAATGGCCGGCATTTTTAAAAGCCAGAACCGCCTGGATGAAGCCATGATCCTGAATCAGTACGGTTTTCTTTGCGAAAGCATCAGCGCAAATGTTTTTGTGGTATACAATAAGCAGATTTATACGCCATCGCTGGCCGAAGGTTGTGTAAGTGGCGTAATGCGTACTGCGGTAATGCGATTGTGCAAAATGAACGATCTGCCTTTAATCGAAGCACAGATTAATCCTGAAATTTTAAAAGAAGCAGAAGAGGTTTTTATCACCAATGCCACACAGGGCATACAATGGGTGATGGGCTACGGCCGGAAACGTTATTTTAATGAGATTTCGAAGTTTTTGAGTGAAAAACTGAATGTTTTTTAGTTCACTGGTTCATTGGTCATTTGTTTATTAGGTTAATTGTTTAATTGCAGGATTGTTAAATTGTTTACTGCAAACTGCCAATTGCCAACTGTTTACTGTTAATTGTTTACCCTTCGACTACGCTCAGGGGGCTAATTAATCCATTGTTTAATTGCGTGATTGTTGAAGCAACTTGCCAATTGCTTTTCCAAATCGTTATCTCGAGCAAGCTTTTCTCATATCGAAATTTCGACTGTAGTGCAACAAAATGGAGAACCACGAAGTGCTCAGCGAAGCTAAATCTATCTCGAAATAGATCTCTCTTCCGACTTATCGTCAAAACGTTTCGGTCGAAATGACGGCGATTGAATAAAATCCATGTTTTTCCGTGCCTAAAAACCAAAATTCCTGCCTCTAACTCCCTCCGGGTCGTCACCCTGAACTTGTTTCAGGGGCTTTCCGTTTTAAATTAGATTTTTCAAAATCCCACTGTGCAACACATTTGATACTGCGACATTTATCTCAGCCGTAAGCATTTTTATTTGTAGAATTTTAGTATTATTGGTTACACACAAATTTAACCGAAATGAAAAAATTACTCATTATCGTGATGGCCTGCTATGGCCTGAACGCCCGTTCGCAGGTGAACGAATCCAGAAACTTTCTGTACCTCAATTCCGATTCAACAGTTTATGCGCAGAAGATCAGGCTACGGCCCGATTTTTCAGGTTCATGGTCGGTTAGAGCCGATTCAAGAAAGGTATCCACCAACAGGATCAAGTTTTTTAATAACGAAGATGGTTTCTTTGCCAATACAAGGGAATTTAACTTTTTAGGGCAGGCAGCTTTTGCAGAGCGGATTATAGAAGGCAAGATCAATATCTATCAGGAAGTAGATTACAATGATGTTCCTTACGAACTCGATTATTATAGGTTTAGGGATTATAGGAGGCAGGCTATAAATACCAGAATGTTCCTAAACAAGGGCTTTTCTGATCTGAAAAAGGTAAATTATGGTAACTTGAATGAAGCAATGGCCGATAATCCAAAGAGTTTGGCGCTATTAAGGCGTTACAGAAATACCAAAATAACAGGGATTGCCATGTATGTAGCCGCAGGAGCTGCAATTATAGCAAGTGGTATAACCATGATGTCGGGTTCGGGAATTACATATAACGGAAATGTTCCAAGTCTCGATAACCGTAATGATACCAAAAGTTATATTTTGCTCGGCCTTGGGGCCGGTTTAAGCATAGGAGGCTTTTTTGTTGGCGAATCGGGCAAGAAGAATATCGAAAGGGCTATCGATAATTATAACCGATAGTTAGAACAGGAATTAAAAACAGGCAGTTAAATTAACTTGCCTGTTTTTTTATATCTCAGATTGTTTTTAAGTCAGGTTATTCGACTCAGGACTAAAGACTCAGGACTAATGGCTTTGGACTAATAACTACCCCAACCTCATTCCCCTCAAAAAATCCTCTATCAACATCCGTTTTTTACCTTCGTACTGGATATCCAACAGTTTGATAAAGCCATCTTTGGCTGCAAATTTTAAATAGGTTTTGCCATCAGTTAAGAAACCGCCGGCTACAATTCCCGGTTCTTTATCTTCTATTTCGGCCTTAAATACTTTTAAAGTTTTATCGTTGAGTATGGTAAAAGCAGTTGGGTAAGGACTTAAACCACGGATTAAATTATGGATTTTTTGTGCCGTGTTATTCCAGTCGATTTTACAATCTTCCTTGAAAATCTTAGGTGCATGTTTTAATTCGGTACTTTGAGGCTGCGGTTGTTCGTTTACCTCGCCAGCTTCAATGGCTTTAAGTGTTTTTACCAGTAAATTGGCACCAACAACCATCAGTTTATCATGCAGATCGCCTGCCGTTTCATCATCTGCAATGGCAACACTGTCGCTAAGGATAATATCGCCTGTATCAATTTCTTCCTTAAGAAAAAAAGTAGTTACGCCGCTCTCTTTTTCGCCGTTAATAATGGCATGGTTTATCGGCGCTGCACCACGGTATTGAGGTAAAAGTGAGCCATGTAAATTAATGGTACCTTTTGCTGGCATGCTCCAAACCACTACAGGCAGCATCCTAAATGCTACTACAACCTGCAGATCGGCCTGGTATGATTTTAATTCCTCAATAAATTCTGGATTTTTTAATTTTTCGGGCTGTAAAACAGGAATCCCTTTTTCTACGGCGTATTTTTTTACGGCACTTTCGTTCAGTTTCTGTCCGCGTCCTGCAGGTTTATCAGGTGCAGTAACCACGGCAACAACATCGAAATTGGCCTGAACCAAGGCATCTAAAGAAGCTACAGCGAAATCGGGCGTACCCATGAAAACTATTTTCATAAAGAAAGTGTTGTGTTTCTAAAATAACGCGGATATCCGCGCTAAGGTTTTGCAAAATAACTAAAAATAAACCCATACTCACAGGCAAAAAATGGTACAAGGTAAAGATGTTGTTAAAGCGAGTGGACTGGTGTACGTAACCGACGGCATGCCTGGTATTTACCGCAAAGGGAAACCGGGTAAATTTCATTACGAAGATAAGGATGGACATAAAGTAACGGAAGAAAAACACCTCGATAGGATCAAAGCGCTCGTAATTCCACCGGCCTGGCAGAACGTGTGGATCGCCAATAAACCGAATGCCTATTTACAGGTTACCGGGATTGATGCTGCCGGTAGGAAGCAATATAAATACCACAGCAAATGGACAAGCCGCCGATCGGAAGATAAATATTTCCGTCTGCTAGAATTTGGTAAAGCTTTACCGAATGCCCGAAAAAACCTGGAGAAAGACCTCCGCCGTAAGGATTTTGATGAACGGAAAGTATTAGCCATTTCGGTTGATGTACTCCAAAAAACGCTTATCCGTGTAGGGAAT
>NZ_DJDT01000198.1 GCF_002432345.1 Pedobacter sp. UBA5917 | reverse complement strand
TTATCGCGCTTGTGGCCTCCGGCAAGAAATCAGATTGTTACCTGGGTTGCGGCGCAAAGGGCAGCACACCCTGACGTAGATTTTAGCGGGCCAATTGGCGAAATAGATTATGTGGGCAGTTTGGCTACCGGCTATAAAGGCGTGCCTAAACAATTCGTGCGCTTTAACCCCAGAAGTTTCGATGTGGACGCGAATGTTGTAGCTCCACCGCTTGAAAGGTATGCTGTAGATGTAAAACACATTACACCAAAACATAACCGTATTTTTGCTATCGGACACGGAACAGATATAACACCTTTAATTACATTCTGCCATGAAGCCCACCGCGAAATGACCCCAATACCTGGTTATGATGCCAGCGAACAATTTGATGTTGTAATTGCAGCATCCGCAACCCCAGGCCAGGATAGGACCAATACTGGTATTACAAGGGTTTATAGATTGAGAGGTACCCTTGAACCAGAGCGTTATACGGCAATGGTAAACGAATTGAGGGGAGCAGGATTATTGGTGGATGAAGATGCAGGATGGAGACTGAAACCGGAGCTATCTGAACAGGAAATGAATACTTTTAACCAGATATTGGCTAGATACGAATAAAAGAACATGACCGACACAAAAATATTGTACCATTACCTTTTGGATTATATTGAAGCCGATAAAATTGAAAATTTATCAGATACGGAAAGACTGGCATTAATCGCCTCAATTGTTAAAAATGGGCCATTTAATGAAACCTGGAATGCATTAATTGAGCTTTTTTATGCCTGGAAATGGGATCATAAACATGAAGCTATCACATACACCAATAACCTTATTACAGATTGGCCATTAGTGGTAAGAACGGTGAATATGGCATGGGCACGGGTATTCAACAATGGATACCTTACAGATGTGATTCTGCTGGCCAAAGGTATCGATATCAATAGAAGTACGAATGGTAACGATCTGACGGTTGTTGCATCTTCTCCTTTTGCGGTTAATCTCATTGAGATCAGTATCGATAGAAGTAGCGTAAGTTTAGAAGGAATGCTGGCATTATCCGGTTCAAAATTTTTAAGGCATTTGGTCATACTTAATTTAAATGGAATTACACTTTCGGATGAGAAGCTGGAAATTTTGTTTAATCCCACTGCATTGGATGGGTTAAAAATCCTAAAGCTAAAAAACTGTGGTATAAATATCGAACGGACGAAATTGCTAGCCAAATCTAAACTATTAACTCAATTGAAGGGATTAAATCTATCCTATAATACCATTGGCAACGAAGGTGTTAATGTTTTATTTAATTCCACTTTATTGCCCGATCTGGAACAACTGGACTTAACCGATAATTTTATAAGCGATGAAGGAGCCGTTTTGTTGTTAAAGTGCGATAAGCTCCCAAATTTAATTGAACTAACACTAAGCAGGAATAACATTAACAAGCCCGAAGTATTATATGCATTGGCAGCTAAAAAGAATAACCTGAAATTAATTCTTTAGCATTTAATTTTTCTTCTCTTTATCCAGAACCGTAAAAACCTGCACCAATCTTTCACCATTTTCGTCGACCAATGTTAAGGTATGTTTGCCAGGCGGCGGACTAACAGCCAGTTGATGAAAATTGGTAGTGGTGGCCACGTATTCGTTATCGATATGCCAGTATATTTTTGAGTTCGAATTTCGATGTGCGGCATTGATTACAATTTTACCTCTTGTACCATCAAGTTCTAAGGGAATATAAACTATGGCGTTGTTTTTAGGGTAAATTACCTCCATTACACTATTTCCTCCCGAAAGGTTGCAACCATCTTTAAAAGGAGGGAGATTCTTATAATCACTGTTTTTAATTTTGTAGTAATATTCCATTGCCGGAGGTAAAATAAACCAGCTTTTGTGCTGCATATTGGTTACACTTTCGCACTGATCGGTAACCCTGTAAACACCGGTTTTATCCAGATGGACCAATTTATGATAAGGACAAACAGCTGTTTTTTCTCCTGAAACCGGAACCAACTCTTCTACCACATCAGTACAGTATTCTCCGGCCTTGTAACCACTTTGCTTGCATATTTTAAGCTTTTTGAGTTTGGTTGTTGGCGTTTCGAACCATTTCCCATTGGGCAATAACCTAAAAATGTCGAATAGGACCGGAGCTGCTGCTTCGATACCCACTAAACCGGGTCTTCCTTCACCATCGGCATTGCCCACCCAAACGCATACCACATAATTTGGAGTTAAACCTACCGCCCAGGCATCCCGGAAGCCAAAACTGGTGCCGGTTTTCCATGCAACCCTTTGTGATGATGAAAATTGTTCCCACAAACCTTCATCGCCCGGGCGCATTACTTCTTCCATGGCATTAAATGTGGCCCATATTGCACCGTGATCTAAAAAAGAGTTTCGCTGGTAATCTTTTTCGTCGGAATCTTTACTATTGAAATAACGTGCAGGTTTATAATCTTCAGGATTGTAAAGTCCTTTGTAAGTATTAAAATGGTTTAAAGTGCGCACCATGCCCATATAGGTATTGGTGAGATCCCACATGGTTACTTCGCTGCCACCCAAAATTAAGGATAATCCATAGTGATCTGCGGGTTGATTTAATGTACCAATGCCGAGTTTTTTGAGTTTATCATAAAAACGTTCGTACTTGTATTGTTGCAGCATTTTTACTGCAGGTATGTTTAGCGATCGGCTCAGGGCTTTATCTGCAGCAATGGCACCATCATAACCCAGATCGTAATTTTGTGGCGAATAACCGGCAATTTGAGTGGGGATATCAGGAATTAAGGTGTGGGGCAATATAAAACCGTCGTTCATCATACTGGCATACAGCAAAGGTTTTAAGGTACTGCCCGGACTGCGTGGTGCTTTGATCATATCCACATGGCTTTGCAGGTCGGTATTTTCAGGCTGGTAAATATTGCCCACGTAACTTACTACTTTACCTATACGTGCATCGAGTATCAATGCCGAAATATTATTGATATCATTGGCCCGATAACGGTTATTATACCGTTTTAATATCGAATTTACCTTTAGCTGAATATTTTCATCCAAAGTAGAGGTAATTCTGGTCGAATTAATATCCAGATTTTTCCTTTCGGCCTTAAAGCGGTTTAATAAATGCGGTGCATTTTGCGGTAAGGCCATCGGTTTGCCCGGCACAGGCTCCAACTTGGATAAGTTGGCAGTAGCTTGATCGATGTATTTAAGTTTGGCAAGTTTATCGAGTAAATCGTTCCTTTTTTTTATCAGTTTGGTCGAATTTTTACCTGGATGAACCAACGATGGACTATTGGGAAGCACCGCTAAAGTGGCCATTTCGCCCCACGAAAGGGTTTTTGCATCACGGCCATAATAACGCCAGCTGGCAGCTTCCAAGCCAACAACATTGCTTCCAAATGGAGCATTGGCAGCATACAAACCTAAAATATCTTCTTTCGAATATTTAATTTCTAAACGGAAAGCCAAAATAACTTCCAATAGTTTTTGCCATAAGGTGCGATCCTGTTTGCGGGATAAGCGGATTACCTGCATGGTTAAGGTACTACCACCACTTACCACACTTTTTGCCCGCCAGTTCTGACGCATGGCCCTGCTCATGGCCAATATATCTACGCCAAAATGGTTGTAAAACCGTTTGTCTTCAAATGCAATAATGCAATCCTTAAATTTTATGGGAACGCTATCGGCCACCGGAAAACGCCACTGCCCATCACTGGCAATTGCAGCACTTAATAAATTGCCATTGCTTGCCTCAATTACATAAGAGGTAGGTGTTTTGAAAAGTTTTGACGGTAATAAAAATAGAAATCCCAAAAGCAGGGCAAAACAGATCAGATCGGAAATGAGGAATGCTTTTGGTGTTTTGTTCATTTGGTTTTGGTATGATATGGTATGTTTCGGTTCGTGGTGACACGAACCGAGGCGCTGGGTTTATTATTAAGTTCCATCGTCCTCGTTTGTAACGAG
>NZ_DJDT01000192.1 GCF_002432345.1 Pedobacter sp. UBA5917 | reverse complement strand
CCGCCGGGGAATTTCCACGATAGTTTAAAGCGCTATTGGCTGTGACCTAAAGCCCCCTAGACTCAAGTAAAATCCCCTCTGTTCTATTAGCCCCTCCCTTAGCATCTTCCACAACAGGGAAGCCCCCATATTGGCCATTGCTGAATTAATAAACAAATCCTGTTTCCCCAATGCATCTGCAAGTGAACAACTTGGGGTTTGTTCGTCCTCTAAACCATTGTTTTGAATATTTTTATATTCTTCAATAAGTGAGGGAAGCGTGTCTACAGTTTCGAATGTATTAGACTGCGGCTGCTTGACCGCTCCTATTGTAGATAATACCATCTGCCCCGAATCTTTACTGTTTCCCAAATCGAGCAAATAAATTGGAGAATCCCGATGCCTCGCTTTTGCAACTGCTAAATGGAGTATTTCCTCAATTTCGATCCTAGCCGCAACCGTATCAACACAGGAAATAGTTACGTTAGCCAATCTAGGTTCTTTACCGTCCTTGGCAAAGCGAATAGGAACGGCTTTCCAGTTTGTTCCAAAAAAGCGGTTAAGGCGGTTAATCAGTGCCACACCTTTATTCAAGCCCACCTCATTTTCGGTAAACAGTTGCCTTGCAAGGTTGGCGCGCTTAACTGCGTCGTGGTCATAAACGGTAACATTTAGCCCTGCATGACCAAGCGCATTCAGCGCCTGGTTAATGCGGGCAAGAGCGGTAAGCATTTGACTGCCCGTTCCCCCTGCACCGATCAGATTTACCGATATGGGATTGGTCGGGTTTAATAGATAAGGGTAAACGATATGTACTCGTTTTTTATCGCTAATCATCATAATATATCTTTAAGTTTCCTGCCTGTTTTTTTCAAAATGCTTTTGGGAAAGGATTTCCCCTTTTCGGTCTGCTTTTTCCATAACTGGACAATATTCCCTTTTACAGGTGAAACCCCGTCCAAAAGGTGACTGAAAGCCGAACCAAAGTAAAACCGTTCCCATTCTGTTATAAATTTTTCGAGGCTGCATCCATCGGGAAAATCAACATCTACGTTTCCCATGCAGATGCGCCCATCGGAATAAGTGTTAAAGAACGGCGCAAAATGTAGTGGCGTGGATAGATTGGGTCTATCTCCATTGCCCAATGCCCATAGCCAAACCTGTGATTTTGTAGCACGCCAAAGCAAAGGTGGCAGGTAAGCTTCCCCGTTATCAATCCCGAGTTCCTTTTTAAAAAGCAGATGCTGTTTTCTTTCGCCAGTGAACCATACTGCACAGCAATCGCCACTGCTATTATAATGAAGTACATTTTCGGGGATAAGCCCCTCTGGTTTTAGAAAGAAAGAACTTTTCTCAATGGTATATTTCAGCCCTCTGGCAAGGTGTTCACTTTCTTTTACCGAAAGGGGGTGGGCATTAATTGGTCTGCCTTGACTATTTATATCATAGCTTTCCACATAATGGCTACTTTCAGCCTCGGAGCTATAAAACAATAAAGCTTTATAGGGCTGATAAATTTTATCCAGTAATGGTGTGATGTTTTTCATGTTCAAAACTGTTTAGGTTATCCGATATTTCGTGCAGGAGATCAAAGAACTCCTTTTCAAAGGATAGGTCATGGTTTACAGTTCCCTGCGGGGAATCAAAAAACTGAATGCTCAAAGGTTCATCTATCCCGCCAATTTCATTTAGTTCGGCATTCACCGATTCCATCAGCTGATCGTAAAGGCAATCAAAACTGCTCCAAAAAAAAGATATATACTGGTCAGCTGAAATAATGCTCTCCCCCTCGATTTCCATCGAAAACGAATCATGGTATATACTGTCCATAATAGAGCGGTCGGGATGATTTTGCCTCAATGTGCATATCCTTTCAGCAATATTTTTAAGTGCTGTTTCAGTTTCGTTTAGGGGTTGGTATGTGGTATATCTTTTCGTTAAGGCATTAAGGTTTTGGGGGCCATTGATCTTTGAAAAAAGCTTCTCACTTGCATTTTTCATGTAGGCTACTTCTTCCAAAAACTGCTCCTGCTCTATCTCAGTTTCAAAACATTCCGGTTCAATACTCCATTCTTCTACCATTGTGTAGACATAATTAAGGTAACTGCTGTCCTCAGTGTGATAGGAAACCCCTGCAATTTGAAAAAGATAGGCACATACGGAAAGTAAAAGTTCTGCGGTTTCCTTTCGGGCTTTGTCCTGTAAGAGCCTGTGCAGTGGTTCAACTGGCAGATAGAACAGGGTCATTCCTGTATCATACCTTTTTAGTGTAGCCAAACTTGCCGTCCTGCCCTCCCACGACATGAGATTAAGGGTAAGCTCACCATCTATTGCCCCAATCTTCTGCTTTAATTCGTTAAATACCGAAGCAACATTTTTGGGATATATGAGGCCATCCGGCCTTTCAAAGGAAATTCCGTAGAGGCTGCACAGGTTTTCTGCCGAGGCAAAAAACTCTTTTTCTACCATCTTCCTGTTAAGCAGTTCGTCGGGCATCCCCATAACCATAGGAGGAAAAGCATAATTCAGAAAACCATTTCCACAAGGTTGAGTGGTGCAGGCTTCCGGCGGGTATTTCTGACGGCCGCAAGGTCGGGAATTTCGTCTAGGCTCTGCACCAACCTTGCGAGCTGTTGGTGCAGATAGTACTCCTTGGAGTAAGGTTTGGTTTTGATACATTTTATCCTCCTTTTCATTATCTATCCTTTTGTTCCCAATGTGGTAATAAACCTGTATTCGATTTCATCGCCCGTAATTTCCGGCCCCTCGATCTTTGCGGTAGTTAAGATCGGGTAATTGCCCGAATAAAAATCCATGACCTGTTCGGGGCTGAAATTGCTGGACGGATCTGATAAACGGAGGTCGTTTTCCCGCTCTTGGAGGATAAACACCCTTGGTAATATTGCTGATGTTAACATAAATTTATCTTTAGGTTTTACAATAAGGAAAGCTGTTTGCTTTTCCATTCCAGTTCCTTGCGGATTTTCTCTATCTCTGTCTTTTTCTCGGGATACACTTCCACTACAGGAAGCAGGGCGAGTGCTTCGGAATATTTACAGGCCGCATTGAGTTTGTTGATCTCAGAGAGGATATCCTCAAACTTTGGCCTTTCGTTCTTTGGTTCTTCAACGTTTACACCCCCATCTCCTTTTTCTGTCTCCTTTGCTGAACTCTTACTTTCTACTTTAGGTTTGACTGTAATTTTTGCCTTTACATCGGCAAGCCCCTTGTTGTAGGCTAATATATTGGCAAAAAGGCTGTTGATTTCTTCTACTGGCTGAATGAGTGCATCAAAAATACCCTCGTCCAATTCCTGTGGAGTTCCTCTATAAACCATAGGGGGTAATGGAAATTTGCTGTCCTTGGTTTCCTTATCTTTCAATACCACTGAAACCACCATCTGATTTTCTGCACTGAATGTTATATTGAATATCCATGCCCCTGTACCGTTTAAGCGTTGAATAGCCTGAAAAAAATTAGTCCTCATGGTTTTTCCTCCTTTATTGTTTTAAGTCCGATACTATTGTTTCTATAAATAATCGTGTAACCATTGCCCGTAATTACATCTTTAACGATGTTTTCTGCATGGCGCAAGCGGACGGCATCCCCTGCGGAAACTCCTTTATCAGACAGCTTTGTAAAAAAGTGCAAGGTCTGCGCAACTGCGATAAGCGCCTTAAATTCTGTTTTTTGTGTTAACCTGCTCATGGTCTTAAGTTTTTTGGGAGCGGTTGCCCGCTCCCAATGGTTTAATTTAATTGAAAAGCTACATTACCGTTTTTCCCAAGGTCTAGGCACAAATCAAATGCTGACTGTCCTCTCTGCTTGGCTGTTCCCTCGATAATGGATTTGAATTTGGCCTCGTTGTCCTTAAAGTTTCTAGCATTCTGATAGTAGCCTGTTACGGCATTGTATGCACCGAAAAGTGTTCCCTGTGCGGTATCGATCAGCTGTGAGGGTGCGCTCAAGGCATAGCTGTAAACCTCATCTACAATATTTTTATAGGCACTGGAAGCCTCATCGATCAGACCTTTTTGCAGTTTATCCAATACCTCCTTATTTGGTGCCATAGCGGTTTGGATCAGTTTTTTAAGGTCGGCATCGGTAATACGCACTTTAGCCCAATGGTTAAAGATGGATTCCATTTCGTCTCCTATCCTGCCCGAAATGCCCATTAAGGTATGTGCCTGTCTAAGGCGGTCATTTGCCCCCGAAGAATGACGGATGCGGATTGCATTACTGGAATTTTTCAAAGCGGCATTTAAGGTGTTGTTACACACGATTCGCACAGGTGTGAATGCGGCAGTGATACTACCGAAACCATCATGCGAAGTGGTCAAAAAGAGATACTGCTCTATTAAGTCATCCTTTCCAACCTTGATGTAAGATGGTAATTTGGCAGTGATAAAAATGCGTTCCCCTTTACCCAAAGCCCCTGCGGTTTCGTAGAGGATGCCCTCTCCCCCTCCAACTATGCTATCAAAAAATTCGAATGCTTCTATATTTTGTACCACTTTATAATCTTTACCGACTACACCTAGAACGTCCTCTGTATCTGTGCGAACTGTAGAGTAAAAATTGGGTACATGGATATCGGGAGTAAAACCGCTGAACATTTCGTCTGCATCCGGGTCTTTGAAGATGGCCAGATTATGGGAATCCACAGTAAATAATGGTCGTTTTTCGACACTGTAATCCAACCCCGCAAATTTCAGTGCCTCTGCCGAAGTGGGATAGGATTCCACAATTTTACCCAATCCGTGCCATGCTTTTTCCTTTACTGAAAAAAAACTGTGTTTACCTGTATTGCTGTTATAATTTAAGTTATGTGCCATGACTAATATCTGTTTAAAATGGTTCAAGAAATGAAAAAAGTTAAAATGGCAGGTCACCGTCAATGCCATCGAATTTATCTATCGGGTTGATCTGTGCCACTTCCTTATTTCCCGCATTCAAAGCGGTTGTCTTAGCACTGCCATTATCTAAGCTCCCTGTATTCCCACCCAATAATTTAACCTCCGAGGTATGAAAGGTTAGAGATGCTTTGGCCTCTCCGCTTCCACTGATGTAAGGATTTACGCCCACTCGGCCATAAAGCTGAACCCATCCTCCCTTTTTTAGGTATTCTGCAATACCTGTGTTGAGCCAATATGAACACTCAAAAAAAGTGGTTAACTTTTTGGTTTCGCCCCCACTGCGGTAAGTGTCATTAATTGCAATTGAAAAGTTCACCACTTTTCTGTTTCCGTTTACGGTCTTAACCGCCGCATCTGCTGTCAATCTTCCTGTGATTTCCATGTTCTAAAATTTTAAGTTTACATTGTCTTATTTCGTTCCTTTTCCCAAAAAATCTTTTCAAAAGAAAAAACGGAAAAAAAGAAAGTATAGAATTACGGGTAAGTGGAGGGAACGGAGCGCTATAAGTCCCTTTAGGGTGGAGAGGCGAAGCCGAAACATTATGCGCGCGCAGAGAAAGGAACGACCGAGATTCACGTCCTTTTTATCCGTTTCGATTGAAAAGTATCTCCAGCCATTTTTATCTACTATCGGTATCTGTTTCGCAATATTGGAATATGTTGTTTTTTTTCGCCCCATTTCAAATAACCTCATCCAGCTTACCATTATCTTTCCTGACAATCGAATGAACAGTGAAACTTTTGCTTGTTTCCGGCTACTCTCCTGTTACGTTGGTCACTACCTTATTTCATCCAAGTACGCATCTAATAAATGCAGAACAATCAAAATCTTGCATCCAAAAAGACATTATTGTGAACAGGGCCTCGACATCAAGTTTTTATCATCCAGGACACCCCTACTAACGAGTCAGTTAAATAGCGGTATCCCAAACGAAAACTAAATCCAGAATAAGACAGGGGGTATAATGCGTTCAAGCCAGCGAAATCACGAGATCCGCAGCCTTTTTATGTGCTTTGATTGAAGATTAATATCTTTATATTAGTCCAATTTAAATAAAGGCGAGTATCAAGCATTGAAAATTCAGGTAACTTAGAAAATGGAAAAACCAGACACCCTAAAAGAGCTTATTAAATCCATCGAACTGAACAATTATGGTATCGTATGGTCGCTGATGCAGCGGCGTAAAAACCATCATTTTTTCTCCAGCAAAGTCAAAAAAGCAAAAAATGCTTACTTCGAGTTTACACCAAATTCAGCAAAATGGAGCGATCTTTATTCGGTAACGCCTTTTATAGATAGGGACGGTTTTAAATTTGAAGAGATAGTTATTGACCTCGATTTACGAGGCACTATCAATGAGCATAATAATGCAGGCAGGACATTTTTTTCAGAGCCCATGGAGTTACCCTTGACAATAAGAGCCTATTTCCAGCAAGGCATTGGTGTTCATTGCGAAAACATTAGTTTTCTAAATGCTGAACAAAAAGCACTGCTGGAATTTCATAAGAAATACGAAGATGAACTCAGACGATTAGGAGTTAAGACCATATTTGAAACTGAATATTTCGGACAGGAAGCATTTGCTTTCTTTACCCGTATTTGGAAGAATGTGGACAATGATAACACAACAATGGTAAACGATACGAGCTTGGACTACTTCCACGAGCTCGGGGAATCTCATCGAAATATAATGTATAGTGTTTCCTGTGCGAATATGTGGGGAAGATATACATCTCATTTTACCGATGATTTTTATAGAATGGATGGAAGCAACGTTTACCCACATAATCCTAGTTTTTATGATACACGCCATATATTCTATTTAGAGGCAGCTATTGAAGAGATCTATACGTTTTATGAGAGAATTGCATATATCCTGTATCTCTTCTTGATGCCAACCTGCTTTGAAGCAAAAGCGCTATCTTACAATAAGCTCTTCGAAAGGCAAACTGTAAAGGAATTAAAATTAAAGTTCCCTGAAATCACTAAAAATGAGCATTTCAAATGGTTTTTAAATAGATTAAAGAAAGAGCATAAAGATTTATCTGGATATCGACATCCATTAATTCATTATAAAACAGCAAATACGTTTATAAAAGGTTCTTATAGCGCATCAAGAACTCGGCATTGGCTAGATAATGCTACGGATGAGATACAATTAACTTTACTACACAAACAGATGGATGACATATTGAAGTTCGTAAACAGAGAACTTCTTTTCTGTAATACTGCGTTTGAACAAGTTGTTCTATTATGTGAAAGTATTGAAGTAGGCGGCAGCGATCTCGGCCTCCAAGAATCTTCCTGAGAAATCCTTTTCTCCTTATTTTTTTCAAACAAACAATTTCAATGACTAATTCGAAGTTGGCAAATAAATTCCTCAGGATCGACGTTTACGCAACCATTCTTAACAAGAAAATCCCGCATTTGCAGATTCCCTAACCATATCATTATTTGGCTGGGACTTTAATTTCATTCTTGATATTGACTACAGTTGTATCTTTTCGTTGATTACGCTTTTCGAGAGTTTTCTGTACCTCATCAAGGTGCTTAATTATGACTGGTCCTTGAATGGAAACAACGTTATTCTCAGGTTTGTAAAGAACCATCGCAATGGAAAAAAGAGCAATTAAACTACCTGTTAAAATATTTGCATATTTGAATGATACATAAGCGTGAAGTAAGTTAGTTGCCTTTATATTATTATTATGAATATTGCGAACCCTACCAGTCAAGAGATCTCTAATTTCTTCATCAACGAATGCTCTTACGTCATCATCTTTGAAATCGAGAACATTTGATGCGCTTGGACGAACGTATTTAAAATTGTTTATCCGATAATTCTTTAAGGCATTATGTATACTCAAAACATAAAGTAATGAAGCCAGTACAGAAAAAATAATCAAAATAATTTTGAAGCTGATCTGAAAACCACTGACCTTATCCATAATGATTGGAATAAATAAAGTCAATAAGGCGAAGATTACCCCAACTTGGGCGATGAATTGGGAACCTTTAGTATCTATAGATTCCAAGCGTTTTTGTTCCTCTTCCTCTAAGCGGTTTAGAAAGTCCCTATGCTCTTTTAGCTTCTCTATATTGTCACTTTTTTTCTGGTAACTTTGGGCAGCTAAATCCGGCCCCACCTGAGGGTGAGTGTAACCAAGCCCAAGGGATTGAAAAAATTCTTTAATCTTAGCCATTTTAAACATTTGTTAGTTCACTTATTATTGCCTCGCTAATAAGAAGTCCTGTCTCCTTTTCAATCCAAACCCATTGCCCGTTCGGATTTATTTCCAAAAATGTATATGAGCCATCTGGTGAAAGGATTATATCGATCGCACCAAATAAAAGCCCAAGCTTTTTCACCAAACATATACATTTCGATGCTATATTTTCGGGCAGTTCGAACATTGAAAAACTTAAGGGTTTCCGCCTCCAGTCTACTTTCGTTTCTTCCTGGTTTTGAGAGTCAACGCTAGCAGCAAACACTCTATCTCCAACCACAGTAACCCTGATCTCCAATAACTTTTCAATTTCCCTTTGAAAAATACATGGCGTTAAATCAAATTGATCAATTCTATCAATATGTTCCTTTTCCACTCGGCTAGTGTAGATAAACATGGGCTCTCCCTCGCCATCACTTCTCGTTACGGAGATAGGCTTTACAATGATGTTTGCGAATTCATTGTAAAAGGAAACTACCTCTGCCTTATCAGTTGTGACCAAGGTTTCAGGTATAGAGAAACCTAATTGCCTTGCAATTTTGAGTTGAAGAAGTTTATTTTCAGCGCGATAAACTTGCCAGGGGTCACTTAACCATTTTGCTTCTGTTACAGAGAAAAGGTTCTTCAAAAAACTATCGAACTCAGATTTTAGAAATGAAAGCTTGCTAGCCTCTGCGACATTTAAAGCTGGCAGGCTTGTTCTGCGAAACCAGACTGAAGAAAAACTACTTATTCCTTTGACTGAAAATTGAAATTGAAGGTTAGCTTTGACACTTATCATTGAAGACATAATATCTTCACAATTGAGTCTATAGTAAGCTATGCCCCGTTGATTAAATTTATTAATTAGAAAATCAGCAGTATAATCTTGCTTGTGCGTAACAACAAGTATCATTAGAAATCCTTGTCAGGGGTCTCCTGAATAACTCTTGTATTTGTATTGGTTGCCATTAACATTTGCAACTGATAACGATCCCTATCACTCTGCACTCCCTCGCCACCTGTAAGTGTTATTATTTCGGTTCCCAACATAGCTTGGAAGTTGTTAGCGTCTGAATCCGACGATTCGCTTAAAACTTTAGTTCCCGTTTCAGTCCCCATTTCCAAGACATCAATTGCAGGATTTCCAGTTTGAATATCGACATTTAAGTTAAGTTCAGGATCATAGGCGATTTTTGAAAAATCGAAATCGGTTAGTGTAGCCGATTCCTTAAACTGAAGGATAAAAGGTTTCATATAGCGTTAAAATAATTGATATCAAATATAAGAAACTTTCTTTCATTAATCATTTCCTTTAAGAGCTCGTTTATATTTCTGAACCAAGGCAATAACTTGGTCTATTTTCTTTGTCTTCCGATTTGCAGTAAGCGTTTCTTCCTCAATAAATTCCAGTCGATATCGGAGTGCTTTAACCTTTGGAAATTCTTCGACATTCTCGTCGATAAACACCTCAACAGCATGCTTGACCGCCAGACCGTTTTCAATCGATTGTTTTGCAATATTAGATAATGCACGTAGAACTTCATTTTCAAGCCCATTCATTATAGGGTCGTTGAATGGTGGACTTTGTGACATATTTAACAATTTGATAAGGTTTGGCAGGGCCTCTAGCGAGCTAACTTTGCTAAAATTAGCATAACGCACATCGTATTGTTTTTTACTATCTAAGCATTCCCAAAGCAGCTTTAACCCAGTGGGATGGTTTTCCTCAATAAGTAAATTGATTAATCGTTGCCGTTGATATTCTACAATCGATTTATCTTCAATTAATTCTAGACAACGAGTTTGCACATAATCAGGAAATTGTTCGAACTTCGAGAGAATTTTAAGGGAGGAAATAGCCAATTCTAAAGAATTAGTTTGTGTTGCAAATTTCTTTATTCCCTCAAAATCCTTAGTATTCTTAATCCATAGATGTAGCAACTCATCTTGTTGCGAGTGTTCAGGTTGATTTAGCAAAGATTCTAAAACTGGAGCATAGCAGTTTTGAAGTTTATTGCGAAGCGCATAGGCCGCATTATTTAACCAGACCGGGTAGCTCAGATTTTCACTAATGTTTTTACATATTTGTTCATTCATTTTATCGGGTTCAACAAAACTTTGAATTTTTTCCAGTTGTGACGGGGTTTCAAGTCGATTATTAGCTAGCATCGGGAGACTAGCAGTTAAGCTAAGTAATCTATCTTCGTCTTTCTCCAAAATCCGCTTCTGCGTTAAGGACCAAAATAATTCGTAATCGGTCGGAAATTGCTTCATTGCCGAGCGAATATAAGATAAGCCTTGAGCTGAGAATGATTTACCCGAAATATCCGGCATAGAATTAAGCCGCGTCATTTGAAAACGAATAAGATTTTTTTCACCTGAAATCCATTGGAGCACAGATTCCAAATCAATGTCTGATTTAAGTTGCCTGGAAATATGGTAAAGTAACTGATAAGAAATTGGATTAATCGTCGCCTCAGGGTTTTTAAAAGACAAGCTCGAAAGTTCATTTATCTGTGTAGAGCTAAGTGAACCTCCCCCAATATCCTGAAATATTAACTTTACCTCTTCTATAATTGCATCTTGTTTGCTTAGCAAATCAAGTGAGACTAATTTTTCCTTTTCACGTATTAGCGACCAATCGATCTCATCTGGCCGTTCAGAATAAAAATCATGTTTTGCAGAACAACTGGATTCGAAGGCCGGTAGGTAATCTGGAAATTTTGTTCTCAAATTATAAAGTAATTGATGGAACATTCGGCCACGATCTATACTAATTTCTTCTTGAATGACAGCTTGAGCTATATCCTCAACGCTCTCCAAAGTCAAAAGAGGAGTACTTACTTGTGCTAAATCATACTCATCCAAATCATGCTTAATCCAAATTTCCATCAAAGCAGGCCCTACAGTTTTGGTTTCAAAAAAAGTCTGAGCACAATCTTCCAGAAAATCTGTATGATAACCTGAATGAAGTCCTAAATATAATTTGATGACGTTCGACACAAATCCTGGATAAGTCGTAATCATTTGGCGAAAGACCCCTAATATTTTAATGAAGGCATCACGATGATAATAACATAGTCTGCTTAGCAGTTGACCTTCATTTACCAAAAATCCTTCGATTAGTTTTTCCATCCCCTCCACGGAATCAATACTCGTAATTGCCGAGAAGAGTCCTACTTCTTCATCTGCTAAATTAGTATCGTCCCTATGCCTATCAGCGACATTATTAGCAAGCAATTCAATTCCTTCTAAAAGATAGGGTATCTGCTCACCTGCCTTTCGCATCTCTTTGATCATCTCGTAAATCATTGCCCTGTGATAAGCATTATTATTGTTTTGGTATTTATCAATTACCATTGCATATATGCCATCGTCAAGCAGCTTCTTTTGAACAAAGAGATTAATTATTGCTAAACGATCGTTTGGCTCCAACCGCTGGTCACCAAGCAATCGCGAAAGATAAAATTTGATCTCATCACTTTCCTTTGAAAAGTCATGAAGTGCAACATAATAAAGGACATAAACATGGTTCATTATCCCTATCCTAGTTGTCTTCTCACTTCGAAAGGCATTTATCATTAACTCAAGTGAGATTTTATTACTCGCAAATTGTCCTAGCTCGTTTGAGGTAAAACGGTTGGACATCATATACAAATCTTGCTCTAGATAGCTATCATAAATTTTCTGATAAACCTCAACACACATGTCAATTGAAAGTCTTGAGGCTTCAAATTTAAGTAAGTTCACAGGATCAATACTACTAGACCAAGCTATCAGTTGCTGTGCTAAGTCTTCACCTGCAATATTAAATAGGTATGAAACAGTATTAAACCAGACTGGACTAATTCCTTTCCCATCCAATCTATCTTCTTCGATAACTTCAATAATATCTTCAACATTTAGGTTGGATAGGAATTTTGCACTTAAATATTCTTGAAAGTTCTTATGGATAAAACTCCATGAATCTGAGTTTTCATCGCGAATAAGAATACTTTGGTGACTTAGCAATGAAAGATCAAAGCCAAATGCAGAAAGGTCTTTCGTCTGGGCATAAGATGCACCAATTTCCGTAAGACTAAAAGCTATTGCCTGTAAGAAGTGATCTGTTTCACTTCCTGTCGTCACGGCGTTTGATTCGAGCGCCTGTTGGTTTAAAAAAGATCTTGCAATACTCAAATTTCCGTGTTCTTGGTAATAATTAGTCAACTGGAAAAGCGAATAGGGCCGAGATATTAAATCATAAAAATGTTGGGCATTTACCTGAATATAGAAATCTTGTTGACTAATATTTAGCACCTTCAGAATGTTATCGATATCCTCTGCTTGAAAATTAGGTACCTCTAGCACCATAAAGCCAGGTAAGGTAGAAACCTCTGGGTTAAAAACATCCAAATTGTATCTATTTGTTCTGCATCCTACAACAAACTTTGCAAGGGGGAACCGCTTACATGAATTCATGATAACAGAAACTATCCCATCCCAGTTTTCTATGCTAACCTCGTCCAATCCATCCAGAAAAAATACTGATCGTTCTTGCCCGTACTCGTTTGTAAATGACGAAATCTCTTCAAGCAACTGCTCAGCATGAATACCACCAAGTTTTGCGAAATAAGGAACCAGATAAGGGTGATTATCTTCGATAAGTTTAGCAGCTTCAATTAATTCTCTACTTTTCCCGCTACCGGCCTCCCCAATTACGGCTATATGATTGAATGAATCAATCCCATCAATTAAACCTGTTACAGTTGACCTAGGAAGATAGGTGCTAACTTGATCTGCCTGAACCTCCTTTTTTAGCATCCTTGAAAAAAAAGGCCCAGTTGTCAAATATTCTGGAAATTTTAAGGGTTCAGGTCTCTTATCATTTTGAATGCTTTCTAGGCTAAGCAATAATTCCCCATGCTCATTTTTATCACAATCTATACTTGTTGCTTGAGGTGTTTGATAGCTCCTGCTGGGAGTGAGTTGCTTAATACGATTAATCATCTCATGAATAGAAATCGCCGGTTTGGTGTTCATTTCCAAAAAACTACAGAGTGTTTTACTAAAAGGGCTGTTATATCCCGGTGAGCCATCGCCCACTGGCTCAAGTCGACCTGCTGAAATCGCAATCCGAGAACTGGAATTATCTTTTTTCGATCTTCTCCCTCGTTCTATTGGGAATTCGTTATTGGTAATTGTTCCTGAAAAACAGCTGTCGGAAATCACAATTATATGTTGTGCCCAATTATTCATTTTTACATAGGCTAACACATCCTCATGTGAAATTGTATCCACAATTCCTCCGGTTCCGTCATATGGTACCCATCGCCCCTTTCCTTTTGGTATTTCGCAACCGTGTCCCGCAAAATAGATGATCAAAGTTGCATTTTCTTCAACTCTGGGCTCAGTACTTAAATCAAGAGCTTCATGTATATTTTTAAATGTCGCAGCCTCATCGTAGAGCGGTTCA
>NZ_DJDT01000136.1 GCF_002432345.1 Pedobacter sp. UBA5917 | reverse complement strand
GCTGAAAATTTTTCTTTGAAAGTTAGTGGGATGGCTGGGGCAGTGGAACCCTAAAAATTTGTTAGGCCAGTTTTAAGTAAAACGGGGATGTAGTGCTTTGGCCTAGCTGGATGGAAATGCAGACGGCCAGTAAATCGCTTATTATTAATGGAATACTGAATAACTTCAATAGTAGCGTAGTCGAGAACCTGTAGGCTCAGCGAAGCTAAATCTGTCGCAAGATAGATCTCTCTCACGAATATTCGGGACGTTTCAGTCGAGATGACGGCGTTTTTTCCATCCATACGTCACCTTGATTTATTTCAGGGTCATAGCGCTGGATAGATCCTGAAATAAATTCAGGATGACGATCGCTAGGTACAGTTAACCAATTAACCAGTTAACCCAGTGAACGAATGAACTAATGACCAATGAACTAATAAACCAATATTGTAATTCTACTCTTACGGGTTTTGGTTAAAATTATCATGAAGTTTTATTTAAATTTTTGTGGAAATATTATTGCTATTGTCGATAATTGCACGATATTTATTTAATCTTAAACGTTTTAGCAAGCTCTCGGCTAAAATAGACTAAAAAAGCAAGCTTCAGGCGTTGAAAAAAGGAAAAGATCTAAAGACGGAGTGGGAAAAATTTATCTTAGAGGGAAATACTACGTCCTTTTACGATATCTATGCCCATTACCACGATTATTTTACCTATATCGGCATCAAAAAAGGCGCGAATGCCGAAAAAACCAAAGATTGCATTAACGACCTGTTTTTGTATGTGTACGAAAACAGGGATAAACTCGGTCACATTACCAATCATCACAATTATCTCGTAACCGCTTTTCTCCGTAAACTTTTCCGTAAGGAGCATTTTAGTGCCGAAGAAAGCCTCGATCTTTACGATATTGAAGAAATGCCCGTTTATCCTTCGGTAGAAACCTTGCACATTAAACAGCACACCAGCAACCAGGTTACACTTACTTTAAAGCATTATATCGATAAATTATCCGAAAGTCAGTCGCGGTTGATCTATCAGAAGTTTTATCTCGGCCTTTCTTACGATGATATTGCCACCAGCAACAACATTACCGTTAAAACGGCCTATAATACCATTTATAATGCGGTAGAAAAGCTCAAAAAAATCATTGGTGAAAGCGATTTAGGTGCATTATCGATCGCAATTTCACTCCTTTCACTATTAATTTTATTTTTTTTAAAAATTCTATAGGTAAAATTTAAATTTCCTGCTCTATTCTCCAAAGTTTAATCAATTTAAATGGGAGATCAAGAAAATCTGCAGCTGATAGAACAGGAAAGTTTTCTGAATTATTGTTTTAAAAGAAACGATCAGGATGTACAGTACTGGGAAGAGTGGCTGTTGCAAAACCCACAGCGCAGACAGGAAGTTGATCAGCTCAGGCAGATGTTGTTGCTCATGGGTGAAGAATCGAGAACACGTACCATCAGTTCCGATTTTGCCAGTCTCCAAAACCGCATTAACCATTCTGCACAAGGCTTAAAAGTAATCAGGTCTTCTGCCTGGTTAAAATGGAGCATAGCGGCATCTGTTTTGGTACTGCTCAGCGTAGGACTCCTTTTTTATATTTCCCAAAACACCAAAATTGCTGGTCAGAAATTGGCGGATGTTGCCCCTGGTGGTAATAAAGCCACGCTGATTTTGGCAAGCGGTAAAAAAATTGACCTTAGCGGAGCCGGTAATGGCGCCATTGCCGATGAAACGGGCATCAAAGTAATTAAAACCGCAGAAGGAAAAATCATTTACGATTTATCGAATACCACAGCAGCAACAAACGAACAATACAATACCATCGAAACCCCAAAGGGCGGCCAATATCAGGTAAATCTTGCTGATGGAACCAAAGTATGGCTTAATGCCGCTTCTTCTTTAAGGTACCCAACCCATTTTAGCGGGAACGAGCGTAGGGTAGAATTAACCGGCGAAGGTTATTTCGAAGTTGCCCATCAAAAAGATAAACCATTTAAAGTGGCCAGTGCAGGGCAAACGGTAGAAGTACTGGGTACACATTTCAATATTATGGCCTATCACGACGAACCTGTTGTAAAAACCACTTTACTTCAGGGATCGGTAAGGATCAGTATGGGCAAACAGCAAACGTTATTGAAACCCGGTGAGCAGGCCTTGCGCAGCGGAGATAAAATTTCTGTTTCGGAAGATGTGGATATGGAGGATGTGGTGGCCTGGAAAAACGGCTATTTTAAATTTAACGAAAGCCTGGAAGGCATTATGTCGAAAATTTCCAGGTGGTATGGCGTGGAGGTTGTTTACGAAACCAAAACCGATCCGAACTTAACCTATTCGGGTAAAATATCGCGTGGAAGGAACATTTCCGCAATACTTAAAATCATCGAATTTAACGGTGATGTCCATTTCAGGATTGAAGGACGTAAAGTATATGTCACAAAATAAAACAAACAACTAATAACCCAATAAACCTAAACCAAACAAACCATGAAGAAATATCTACGACAGCAATATTAAGGTCAGCAATAGACCAGGAATACCTGTAGGTACTCCTGGCTAAGTTTGGCATCTATCCAATAATTATCAACTACTGCTGCAGGTACCCCCAGATTCGAAGCCAGGGCATCTGCACAAAACCAAACCAAACAAATGTATAGAATTTATCCCAAGAAAAGGGGTATGCCGCTCGGGTATGTCCGCAAATTATTGCTTATTATGCGATTAACTACCGTTATTTTAATTGCATCATTCCTGCAGGTCTCTGCTGTAGGATTTGCACAGAAAATTACAATTAGCAAGAAAAATGTCCCGCTCAGTCAGATTATCAACGATATCCGCGAACAAAGCGGTTACGATTTTTTCTACAGCAACGAACTTTTAAAGAAAACCACGCCCGTATCCATTAACGTTAAAGATGCCTCATTAGAAGAGGTTCTGCTCCTCTGTTTTAAAAACCAGCCCATTACCTATAAGGTTGATGATAAAGCCGTAATGTTGCGCGAAAAGGCAACAGGTGCTCCAGGCAAAATTATTTTCACTTACGTTTCGGCCGGCGTTCAGGTTGTGGTTACCAACGAAGAGGGTAAAACTTTGCCCGGTGCTACCGTAACCATAAAAGAAACCAATAAAAAAGTGGTAACCGGTGTAAACGGAACCGTTTTTATCCCCAATCTGGATGACAAAGCTACACTTATAATTACCTATTTAGGTTATAAAACCCAGGAGGTTAAATTTAAAAAAGGCGAAACCACCATTGTGGTTAAAATGGAAATTGGCGACAATAAGTTTGATGATATTGTGGTAACCGGGATTTTTAATAAACCGAAAGAAAGTTATACCGGCGCCGTTCGTACCATCACGGCGATAGAGCTGCAACAGTTTCAGGGCAGAAACCTGTTTACCACTTTGGGTAATATCGATCCGTCGTTTTATGTGGTACCGAACAATGCTTCGGGAGCCGATCCGAATAAAATACCGGATATCCAGATGAGGGGTGCCCGGAGTTTGCCGAATATCGATAAACTCCAGGATCAGACTTCGGCGGCTTTAAATACACCGCTCATTATCCTCGATGGATTTGAAACCACCTTACAGCGCATGCTCGATCTGGATAATACCGAAATCCAGTCGATAACCCTGCTTAAAGATGGTTCGGCAACAGCCCTTTATGGTTCGCGTGGGGCCAATGGAGTGGTGGTGATTAAAACCAAAGAACCCATTGCCGGTAAATTAAGGCTGAGCTATAGGGCAGGGGTGAATTTAAGTATCCCCGATCTAAGCAGTTATAACCTTTTAAATTCTGCCGATAAACTGGAACTCGAAAGACTTTCGGGCTATTTTCAGAGTGCTACACAGGATCCGGCAACCAATATCGAACTGCAGAAATACTATAACCAGGTGCTTGGTCAGGTGGCCAAGGGTGTAAATACCGATTGGTTATCAGTGCCTTTGCGTACGCAGGTAGATCAGATCCATAACCTAAAAGTGGAAGGTGGTGATCAGACTTTCCGTTACGACCTGGCCCTGCAGTACAACAATACCAATGGCGCAATGAAAGGATCGGGCCGGCAGACGTTTAACGGTACCATCAATTTGATGTACAAATACCGTACGCTTACTTTCCGGAACAACCTGGTGGTAGGCCAAACCAAAGCCAGCCAATCGCCTTATGGCTCTTTTGCTGATTATGCTAAACTAAATCCCTATTGGGAGCCTTATGATGCAGCAGGCAATGTGGTGAAATTTTTTACACCATACTATAGGCCTTTTATTACCCAAACCTCAAAATATAGCGGTCCGTACCCAAATCCTTTGTACGATGCTACCCTAAATACCTACGATATTGGACATACCACCAGTATTACCGATAATTTCCAATTGGAATGGACACCGGTAAACGGCCTGTTTTTACGTGCAGGAGTTGGGGTTACGAATAACCAGAACCATGAGGATAATTTTAAACCGGCCGAACATTCGTCTTTTGCAAACTATAGTGAAGCCGATATTTTCAGAAAGGGAAGTTATGCTTATTCATCCGGTCAGGATTTTAGTTATACCGGAAATGTATCGGCCAGTTATTCGAAGCTGTTCAACAATATCCACCGTATATATGCCGGGGTAAATATCGATATGACCGAGAATAACTCAAAAGGCTACACTTTTACAGCAGAGGGTTTCCCTGACGAATCGATCGACTTTTTGGGCATGGCGCTGCAATATCAGCAAGGCGGCACGCCAACGGGTTTCGAATCAGTTAGGAGGAGGATCGGAGCGGTGGCCAACTTCAATTATTCACTTAAAGACCGTTATCTGGTTGATTTGGCTTACCGTGTTGATGGGGCCTCGCAATTTGGTGTGAACCGCCGTTTTGCCCCGTTCTGGTCGGCAGGGTTGGGTTGGAACATGCAGTACGAATCTTTTATCAAGGATCATTTAAAATTTATCGACCGCTTAAAATTGAGAGGATCTTACGGCTCAACCGGATCAACCCAGTTTGATGCCTACCAGGCACTGGGGACCTACAGTTATTACATGAACGATAGGTACAAAACCTGGTTGGGTGCGCATCAGAATACTTTGGGCAATCCTGATCTGGCCTGGCAACAAACCAATAAATATAACCTGGGTTTCGAAAGCTCCATGTTTAACAGCAGGTTTACACTACAGGCCGATGTGTTCCTCGAGAAAACATCAAACCTGCTTTCTTCACTCGAGCTGCCTTATGCCAATGGTTTTACGAGCTATAACGAAAACATAGGCGCATTACAAACCAAAGGTATTGAGTTAATGGCCAGCGTTTGGCTCATCCGCAATAACGAACGCAGGTTCTCGTGGTCGATAACCGGAAATCTGGTACACAATATCGACCGTATTGTTAAACTATCCGAGGCCATGAAAGCAGCAAACGAAAAACTGGCGCTTCAGGCCGGCACAAGCCCTACGCGGATCATCAGGGAAGGTGATTCGCAGAATACCATATATGTGGTACGCTCTTTAGGGATAGATCCGAGTACAGGTAAGGAGCTTTTTCTGAATAAAGATGGCGAGGTAACCTATACCTGGAATGCGAAAGACCGTGTAGCTGCAGGTTTAAACCAACCAAAATTCAGGGGGAATTTCAGCACCTTGTTCCGTTACAGCAGTTTTACGCTAAATGCATCGTTCAGTTTTCTTTTTGGCGGGCAGTTATATAACCAAACGCTGATTGATAAGGTAGAAAATGCAAATAAAATCCTCAATGTGGATGCCCGCGTATACTACGACCGCTGGAAACAGCCTGGTGATGTAGCACTTTACCGTGGCATAAACGATGGCTCAATGGTATATGCTTCTTCGAGGTTTGTACAGAACGAAAGTACACTTACCTGCCAGAATATCAACCTGGCTTACGAGGTGAACAATAAAAGGTTGTTGAAACGTTTGGGCATGCAAACTTTAACCATTGCAGGCAATACCGGCGAACTCTTTTATATCTCTACAGTGAAACAGGAGCGTGGTACCGATTATCCTTTCACGCACCAGTTTTCACTTTCATTATTTGCGGCATTTTAAAAACAGGATCATGAAAAAAATACTTACAACCGTTATTATATTCTGTAGCCTGTTGGGAACCGGCTGCAAAAAATGGCTTGATGTAAAACCTCAGGGCCAAACTACCCAGGATGAACTGTTTAAAACGCAGAAAGGATTCCGGGATGCCTTAACAGGTGCCTACATCCGTATGAAAAGCGGTAACATTTATGGTGGCGCACTAACCTGGGGCAATATCGAATTTATGGCCATCAACTGGGAAAATCCATCGGTTAGCAATACGGCACTTACCAAACTCATCAATGGCGATTATACCGATGCAACCGTTAGGGGCTGGCTGGATAATACTTATGCCGATCTGTTCAAAGTAGTGGCCGATGCAAACAGCATATTAAGTGTAATTGACGATAAAAAATCGGTTTTTACAGAGGGTAACTATTCAATTGTAAAAGGAGAGGCCCTAACCCTCCGCGCTTTCTGCCATTTCGATGCCATGCGCATGTATGGTCCGCTGCCTTCAGCCCCTGGTACCGCAAGGATTCTTCCTTATGTAACCACCGTGAGCAAAGATATCCACGAACCGCTGCTTTATCAGGATTTTATGAAATCGGTACTCAGCGATCTCGATCAGGCTGAAGCATTGTTAAAGGATGTAGATCCCATCCGTAAATATTCAATCGCACAGTTAAACCCGGGGCAGAATGATCAACCGGTGTTGAATGATAATTATTTGTTATACAGGCAGGTGCGGATGAATTATTATACTGTACTGGCATTAAAAGCAAGGGTATACCTTTGGTTAAGCACTTCCGATGCTTCTTATAAAGTAAATGCAGCCAAATATGCCCAGATGGTAATCGATGCTGCCGACCCAACCGGGGCTCCTTTATTCAGGCTTGGTGAAGAACGCGACCGTGCTGCAGAAGATTACACCATGTCATCCGAGCATATCAGCGCTTTAAGTGTATATAACCTGGCTACCACGGCTACGGGGCTTTTTGGCGAAACCGGAAGTTTAATGCGTTATGATTTTAATATCACCGATGGTTTTTACTACCTCAACAACCTTTTCCCGGTGAGCGAAAGAACATCTGATATCAGGTGGAAACAGATGTGGACCTACAAAACCACCGCAGGGGCTACCAATTATGTGATGTATAAAAAGTATATCCAAAAAGCAGGTTTATTTCCAATTCTGCAGATTCCTTTATTGCGTTTGAGCGAAATGTACCTCATTTTAACCGAATGCGCCGATACCAAGGCTGCAGCCGAAGCGCCTTACAGTTTCCTGTGCAGCAAAAAAGGAATTCCTTTTACCTCATTTAATACTACCGATTGGGTTACCGACCGTAAAAATAAGCTGATCAGGGAATACGTACGCGAGTTTTACGCCGAAGGGCAGAGTTTCTTCACTTATAAACGCTTCAATTTAACCACCTTACCGGCCAGCTGGACTTATACCTATTATAATGCCAAGCCAACCAAATACTTGGTGCCAAAGCCAGACCGTGAAATTAACTATAACAATAACTAGCAAGGCGATGAAAAGATTAACATATTCTTTAGCAGCAATACTTATTTCGGTAACTGCCATTAGCTGCAGTAAAACACAGGGACTGCTTTACAGTGATGTTGCCCGTGTACAACTTAATGATACCGCTACCGTGAGCAGCACTTTTGTGTACGATGCACCAACCATTACCCGCGATACGATTTACATCCAGGTAAATACCATCGGCGAAATGGCCAATGTAGACCGGGCTGTAAAATTTGTTCAGGTTAACAATAAAACCGATTTATTCCCGGCAGTATCAGGTCAGCATTTTGTTCCTTTCGATGATCCTTCAATTAAAAACCTGATGGTAATTAAAGCCAATACTGTTAAAGCTAAGATCCCGGTAATCCTTTTGCGCGATGCAAGCTTAAAAACGAATACATACCGTTTGCGCCTGCAACTGGCAGCCAACGATCAGTTTGCGCTTGGAGAGGTACAGAGCCGGAGCACATCAATCCTGTTTTCCGACCGTTTAGAACGCTTTTATTCCTGGAGGGTAGATAATGGTGCGGCGCCAGCTTTTTATACGCTTGGAAAATACAGTACCCGTAAGCACCAGTTTATGATCGATGTTTTACATGAGCAGATTGACGAAGCCTGGTACCAGACCATGGTAAATCTTGGTGCACAGCAACACTATGGCAATACCTTAAAAACTGCCCTGGCTAAATTCAATAACGACCCCGTAAACATTGCCAGTGGTAAAGCACCCTTACGCGAAACCGACGAGGTAGGGAGTTTGCCGATTACTTTTCCTTAATGATTAGCTGTTGATTTAAAATTAAATGTGATGAAAAAATTATATGTATTACTCATGGGACTGATGGTATTAATTACCTCTTCATGTGTAAAAGAAAGCGAAAACGCATACATTCCCGATTTGCCTGCTGCTACTGTGAGCGGTTATGAAAAGGCCTATACTGTTTTTACCCATCAGGATCAATTGGATATTACCCCTGCGGTATCAGATGAGCGTAGTTACAATTATTACTGGACCGTGTTTTCCAATAATTATACCGTAGGCTCTGGTATTATCCCGAAGGGCGATACGATATCCAGATCAAAAGACCTGCATTACGAAGTTTTGCTTAATCCGGGGGCATATACATTGGTGCTCAACCTCAAAAACCGTATAACAGGCGTAACACAGATGATTACCAGCGCACTTTCGGTATCTACCTTAACCATGACGGGCTGGTATATTTTAAAAGATGATGGCAATAAAACCGATTTCGATTTTATCTATCCAACCGGACGTATCGATAACTGGATGGCCAATTTTAACGATGGTAAAGGCTTAACAGGGAAAAGCATAAAGGCGGTGTTCTCCGGCTCGTTCAAAAATAGTTTAAAATCAACCGATCTCTATAGTGTAATGATTGCCATAACCGATCAGGATGCTGCCATATTCAGGCTTGATAACGGAAAAAGGGTAATGGGTTTTGATGATATGTTTTTTACCCGGCCGGATGTAAAAAAGCCACAGAATATATTGCAACCCATGGCCGATAATAATGTATTCCTGATCAACGATAATAAACTTTTTACCCTTACCAAAGGTACTTTGTTTGCAAGTCCACCACTTTCTACCTATAAAATTTCTCCTGTAGCGGCAATAGCGGCAAGGGGCATCTTCTTTGATGATAATTCCAAATCAATGGTGTTTTCTGATAACGGCACTTTTGCTTTGCCGGGTGCAAACGGCGCTCTGGTTAAAAACATGAATGCCGATATGATCTGGGCCGGTGGTTATGCCGGTTTGCGGAGTGCTGCACTTACCCTTTTCAGAAAACCAACAGGAGAAGGACTTTTAATCAGGATGAATGCCAGTTATGGTCCGCTGGCCGGTTCGGGTGATATGATTTTGGGTACCAAAGTTGTTCCTGCCACTCACGGATTAATGTCGGCTGATGCCATTGGGGGGAATTACGATTCGGATTATATCTATTATGCCAAGGGCAATAATATTTATATGACCGATTTTACTTCCATTTCAGAAAACCTGCAGGTTACCCTGCCACAGGGTGAGGTGGTTACCTGTATCCAGCATATTAAATATCCGCAACCGGCCGCTGGTGTGACCACCACTGTCGATTTTCTGGCCATTGCTTCTTACCAGAGCGGAAAATATAAAGTATGGCTACATAAAATCAGTTCAATCGGAACCATACAGCAATTAAGCAAACCCGATTTTGAAGGCCAGGGAAAAGTAAGCTGTTTAAATTACGTAGAGAAGGGCAACGGAAGCCGGGTATTTTAACATTAAACATTAACACCAACAATATGAAACTAAAATTAAGTGCCTTCCTGTTAGCTTTTACGCTAACGGGAAGTGTTTTCGCACAGCAAAACGATCCGGATGTAGAATCGCCGGTGATTAAAAAGCAAAAAGAAGAACTAGAGGCTACGCTTGTTGCTGTGAACCAGAAACTGGCATTGAGCGAAAAAACATACCGTGAGGCCCAAACCAAAAAAGTAAAGTACGATACCATTGGTCTTGGTGCCTGGCGTGCCGAAATGGCAAGGTTTAAAGAGGAAAAAAACGGGCTTACCCTTGCCTTTATTAAACAGCACCCTGATTATTTTACCAGTTTACTGGCATTAAAAGATGTGATCGGAGCATTGCCCAAAGATGTTCAGTCCCTCGAAAAAACATTTGCTAAATTGGATAAAAACATTCAGCAAACTGCTACCGGTGTTAAAACCAAAGCTGTGCTTGATAAATTCGATGCAGTAAGCATTGGCCGCATGGCGCCGGGATTTTCTGCACCCGATACCGCAGGCAAAACCATTAACCTGTCTGATTTTAGAGGGAAATATGTGCTGCTCGATTTCTGGGCAAGTTGGTGCGGACCATGCCGCGAAGAAAATCCGATCGTGGTGAAAGCCTACAATACCTACAAAGACCGGAATTTCGAAATCCTTTCTGTTTCACTCGATCAGCCCGGCAAACACGATGCATGGTTAAAGGCCATCCATGATGATCAGTTGAACTGGAAACATGTTTCCGATTTAAAATTCTGGAAAAACGACGTGGCACAGTTGTATTCGGTAATGTCTATCCCACAAAATTTTCTGATCGATCCCAACGGAAAAATCATTGCAGCAAACCTAAGGGGAGCGGAGCTGGCCAAAAAACTCGCCACACTTTTACCACAATCAACACAGGGAAAGTAAAACCAAATCTTATATCAGGTCGGCTAAAAACCGACCTTCAAAAAACGATAAATGTTTAAATCAATTTTATGTACACTGGCGATAGGAAGCTTTGCCATGTTCTCGTACGGACAGAAAAAGCCACGTGTTACTGCACCAGCAACCATAGCGGTTCCGGTTAAAAAAACCGATAGTGTGGTGGGTACCGTTAAGCCTTACAAAGAAATTATTACAGCCAAGGCCAAAACGGCATTGGGTATGATCAATGTTCACCAGATTGGCCTAAAGTATTATTTCGAAATTCCAGATACGATTTTGGGACGGGAAATGTTGGTGGTAAACCGCATTTCCAAAGCGGCATCCAATCCACGTCCGCAGATGATGGGTTATGCCGGCGATGAAATTGCAGAAAATGTAATCAGCTTCGAAAAAGTAGCAAACGACCGTATTTTATTGCGTCTTAATTCTTTTACCGAGCATTCGGCCGATACCACAGCCAATGGTTTATATAAATCGGTACGCAACTCAAATATCCAGCCCATTGTAGCTTCATTTCCGGTAAAGGCTTATGGTGGCGATTCTACCAAGGTGAAAAGCAGCGTAATTGATATTACCGATTTTATCAATACCGAGAACGAGATTTTTTTCTTTAGTGCCGGTGTTAAAGGTTTACTGGGTATCGGCGGCATCCAAACGGATCGGTCGTATATCAATTCGATAAGTGCCTATCCAAAAAATGTAGAGATCCGCACGGTACGCACCTACAGCCGCGGGCCAATCGGCGGTCAGGCTACTACATCAACCATTC
>NZ_DJDT01000161.1 GCF_002432345.1 Pedobacter sp. UBA5917 | reverse complement strand
TGCTGAAAAGTTGCAATTTTTTTCGAATCGGGCGACCAGCGTAAAATAGGGGCATCACTATGTTTCCAGCCCGCATTATCAGTTGCATAACCGTAATCTTTAATGCCATCGGTAGTAAGCTGTGTTAATTGTCCTGAGGCTATATCTTTAACAAAAAGGTTATAATCTTTAATTAAAATGGCTTTTTTGCCATCGGGCGATAAAACTTCGTTACGGCCACCCATGCGGCGTGGTGAAGTTTCGCTACTTTTATAATCCGTGGTTGGGGTTTTGGTTTTCTTTACCGGATCTACCAGAAAAGTTTGTTCGGCGCCATTGTTTTTGGTACTGTACCAAAATTTATCTCCTTCGAGCCAGTTTGGTTGTACGTTGGCATTGTCGATATACTTTGCGGTGTTGTAGCTCATAAAACTTTCAGCCCTTTCGTAATCGCTTAGGGTTAAAATTTTTTGTTGAGCATTTGCCGCAATGGCCAAAGTACAAGCCGTTACGGTAAGCCAATATTTATTCATCATGTTAGTTAATCTTGCGATAAAAATAATACTGTTTTAGCAAATGATTGGTATTAATCGTGATACAAAATTTAGGTGGAGTGCATGGAGCAGAGGGCAGAGGGTGTTGAGCGGAGAGTTAACATTAACAAACTTCGCTAAAAAGTGTCGTCATCTAGGAAAAGGCACAGAGGTCGCAAAGCCGGAGGCTATTTTTTCACATTATGACTTCGGACTTTCGGACATCTGACCTCCGACTATTTAACAATCTCCTATAGCTTCTTCCAATTAAATTCCCTACTTTTAGCACAAACAAAAGATATGAACATCAGTAGCTGCATTTCCCCTCCAAAATTTTAATAAGTAACCTATTGTATGCAATAAAGGTTCGGCTGGTTTATTAAACCGGTATTTCGACATTGCAAACTATTTTATTTATTGATATTTATTCCTGTCCTTTTTTGGGCAGCAGCTATTTTTTATGAAAAAATCATATCTGGTATTACACTTTGCGGTAATACTTGCAGGCTTTACCGGCATCTTCGGTAAACTTATCTCCCTTAACGAAGGTCTTTTAGTTTGGTACAGGGTATTCTTCTCGGCTATTATTTTATTGCTGGTTTTAAAACTATTTAAAGTTGCAACCAATATTAAACTTAAAGAAAAGTTCGATATCGCTAAAATCGGAATGTTTATTACGGTGCACTGGGTATTTTTCTATGCAAGCATCAAATATTCCAATATTTCGGTTGGTGTGGTGTGTTATTGTTTAACCAGTTTTTTTACTGCAGTTTTTGCCCCGCTCATCAACAGACAAAAGTTTAACCTGTCTGAAATTTTATTAAGCTTACTTACGCTGTTCGGTATTGCGCTGATTTTCCATTTCGACTCCTCTTATCAATTGGGGATTGGTTTAGGTGTGATATCATCGGCATTTGCTGCGCTTTATACCATTTATAACGAAAGATTGGTAAAGGTTTACGATAGCAGGTTAATTAACTATTATCAGATGCTCGGCGGTACAATTGGTTTAGGCATTTTACTTCCGGTTTATCTGCATTTCTTTCCTGTTGAAAGTGTAATACCAAATTTGAAAGATACAGCCTATCTCATTTTATTGGCTTCTTTTTGCACCGTTGGACTTTATGTTTTATTTGCCGAATCTTTAAAACGTATCCCTGCATTTACGGTAAATCTAAGCTTTAACCTCGAACCCGTATATTCCATTATATTGGCTTTTATATTTTTTAATGAGGGTAAAGAACTCAATATTTCTTTTTATATAGGTTTAGCTTTTGTAATGACCTCGGTTATTTTACAAACATTCATTTCGATCAGAAAATAGTTAAGACTTTATACAAAAGAGCGCTGATTAGCGCCCTTTTGTATATTGAAAAACTAAATGATTTCGATATAACCGTCAGTACCATTTATCCTGATCCGTTGCCCATCTTTGATCAGTTTGGTTGCATTTTCTACTCCTACAACTGCGGGCAGGCCATATTCGCGGGCAATAACCGCTCCGTGGGTCATTAAGCCACCAACCTCGGTAACCAAACCTTTGATGGCTACAAATAACGGTGTCCAGCTGGGGTCGGTAAAAGTGGTTATCAAAATATCCCCGTCTTCCAGGTCGGCGCCATCAATATTGTGGATTACGCGTGCCCTGCCTTCTATAGTGCCCGAAGAAACCGCCAAACCTACAATCGCCCCTGCCGGAAGATTTTCGTGTTTGTATTTACCGGTTACGATTTCACCATCGGATGTAATTACACGGGGCGGGTTCAGTTTTTCGAATAACCGGTGTTCTTCTTTCCGCTCAATGATAAGCTGTAAATCGAGTTTGTTCGTATGTACCACTTCTCTCAGTTCTTCAAAAGTGAGGTAATAAACAGCTTCTTTTTCCTGAATCACATTGGCCTGCACCAATTTTTCGGCTTCTTTAAGTAAAGCCTGTTTGTAAGCAAAGAAACGGCTAACAATCCCATATTTTGGATATTCACGATAACCTGCAAAATTGCGCAGCAGATTGATCATTTCTTTTGTTTCCCTGATTTTTTGCTCACCATCAGGTAAAGAAGCGAGCTTATCCAAAAGCTGATTTTCTTTTTTTAGTGCTTCTTCTAAACCTTTTTCAAACTTCTGCTTTGCCGCATGGCGCTCAAAGTTTTTAATATTGCTCAGGATAATCGGGATCAGTATGGATGGTTTTTCGATCCAACGTGTATTGGTAATATCAATTTCGCCGGCACAGCGCATACCATATTTATTCAGATAGGCTAAAATGGCATCGCGAACCTCAGCACCACCGTTAAACTGAAGCAGTTTATCTAAAAAATGATCTTCTTTTACCTCCCGTAAATAACCAATAATTTCAGGATAAGGACGGATTACATCTGCAACATCAAGTAGTTCTAAACCCATTTCGGAAGTGATGTTGTTTGATACCGATTGAGAAAGTACATCGGCTACGTTTTTCTCGCCCAGCCATTCATCCATCTTATCATTGATCCATGATGCGGCATTCATTGTAGCAATGATGACCCCGATGTGCTGAGAATCAAATACCATCTTCTTTGATTGTTCGATATCTTCAACAATAAAATCAAATAAATCCGTTCCCGATTTCGTTTGGATATTTTGTTTCAGTAGCGCCAAAGAGGCTTCAGCATTCTTGATCAGTTCAGAAACAATTGCCGGATTGTTCCCTACCTGTGCTAAAATAGCTGCCGACGATAGACCTTTAGTGCTTTTAACAATCGCAGGACCTTTCCCATCATCTGGTAACTTTTTTATAAAATCGCGTTCTGTAATGCTGATCAATGCATCTTTGATCAATGGATCGTGCTGCCCCATGGCTTCTATGAGGCTTTTTGTACCCGTAAGCGTAGTCAGGCTATCCGTCACATCCACAAACAACCTGCCGGCAGCTTTAAACATAGGCCTGGCTGCCCTTAACTGCCATAAAGATAGCCCTAAGGGCTTCATAGGGTCGGTCATCATCTGCTGATGGCCAACTGATATATAAACATGATTTTCCTGGTCACCTGCATCAGGGATTGGGAACAATGTTGTAATCGGTCTGCTCTGTACAATATAAAATAAACCATTGGCCAAGCACCATTCCACATCCTGTGGTTGACCGAAATGTGCTTCTATTTTTCTCCCTATACCTTCGATCTGTAAAATCTGACTATCTGTTAACGCCTGTTGATTTTGTTGTTCAGCTTCAACCTCTTTTGATATGGTCCCCCCGCTTTTTACAGCATAAATAGCCAGTTTTTTGGTTGATATTTTTTTATCGGTAATATCGCCATTCTGCACTTTGTAGTTATCGGCATTTACTAAGCCGGAAACCATGGCTTCGCCCAATCCGAAGCCGGCATCTATAGATAAAACCTTACGGTTACCCGTTATAGGATCGGCCGTAAACAGAATCCCGGCTGCTTCGGGAAAAATCATTTTCTGCACCACTACAGAAAGCTGCACTTTATGATGATCGAATTGATTTTGAATGCGGTAAATAATAGCACGATCGGTAAATAAAGATGCCCAGCATTTACTGAGATGCAATAAAATATCCTCTATGCCAATCACATTAAGATAACTATCCTGCTGACCTGCAAATGATGCCGTAGGCAGATCTTCGGCGGTAGCGCTTGATCGTACAGCAAATGATTCATTTTCAGTAAAGTGCCCGACATAAATTTCAATTTCATCAGCTATAACTGTTGGAATTGCTATATTTTCGATAGCTGACCTGATTTTTGACCCGATTTCAGTAACCGCAATCCGATCTTCGGCATTAAGATCGGTCAACTGATCAATTAAAGTTTTAATCTGTGGATTGTTTTTTGTGATCTTTTTGTAGGCTTCAGTGCTAATACAAAAACCATCAGGCACAACTATACCTTCAATTTTGGATAGTTCTCCTAAATTGGCTCCTTTACCACCAACTTTTAAAATGTCCAACCTACCGGTTTCCCGAAAACCAATTACATAATTACCCATATTATTCTTGTTTTATCTGGTAGAAATCTGTTCCTTTTAATCACATTTTTAAGGGAACAAATCCAAAAATATAAGCTAAAAACCACGATATCAACGTTTTTTGGGTATATTTTTCAAAACGCAATAATGATCAAGAAACCAACGTTATCCTTACAACGAAGAAACAATAACTCGTCATTATTTTTCTCAGGTTAAGGTCTAATTTGGAAGAATAATTTAAGCTTTAACTTCAGTAAAATCCAAAATCCGCCATTTATACTACAATCAAACTCAATTAGGCTACGTAGAAGTTTTCCTTTCGGTCCAATTTTGCATTATCAATTTAAAACATTAGAAAATGCAAAAAACGATTTTTATTACAGGAGCTTCTACAGGTTTAGGAAAAGCTACTGCCAAATTATTTCAAAGCAGGGGATGGAAAGTAATCGCCACTATGCGTAATCCCGAAAATGAAACAGAATTAACCACTTTAAACGATATTACCGTACTACCTCTGGATGTAACCAACATAGGCCAGATCCACTCAACCACTAGAGAAGCAATTGCACAAGGCGTAGATGTGGTATTCAACAATGCCGGATACGGTTTAATCGGCCCATTGGAAGCGCTTAATGATGAACAGATCGTAAAACAGCTTAACACCAATTTATTGGGTGTAATCAGGGTTACACAGGCTTTTATCCCATATTTCAGGGCAAAAAAAGATGGATTGTTTATCACCACTACTTCTATCGGGGGCTTAATTGCTTTCCCGTTGGGGTCAACCTACCATGCTACTAAATGGGCACTTGAAGGCTGGAGCGAAAGCATGTCGTTTGAGCTGAACACTTTTGGTGTAAACATCAAAACCGTATCGCCAGGTGGAATTACAACCGATTTTTCAGGTCGTTCTTTAGATTTGGCAAGCAATGAAGATTATGATCCATTGGTACAATCAATGATGGCCGGTTTTGGCTCGATGATGGAAACAGCCTCTTCGCCGGAGCAAATTGCCGAAGTAGTGTACGAAGCGGCCACAGACGCAAAAAACAAACTGCGTTATGTAGCTGGCGAAGATGCAAAAGCCTTATATGCACAACGGCTGGAAAAAGGTGATGAAGCTTTTAGAGCAGAGTTTGCAAAAGTATTTTTAGGACAATAATAATTTGGGGCAATGCGGCCATAATAATCTGTGTTGCCCTAATATTTGTATTTTTAAGCTTTATGGAAAAGAAAAACCCATTAAGGATCGAATCAATTTCTGAAATACACGAATTGTTGCGTGTACCAAAACCTGTGCATCCGCTGATCAGTTTGGTCGATAATTCGCAGATGGCCACCAATACCGAGTTGTTGAACCGTCCGTTCTTACTTAATTTCTATAAAATATCCTATAAATATTCAACCACAGGAAGAATGGGATATGGACAGGGCTATTATGATTTTAATGAAGGAGGTATGATGTTTACAGCCCCCAATCAATTGATTTATGTAGACAATGATGCACAATATTTTGGGGCTACCATTTTGTTCCATCCCGATTTCATCCGCAACTATCCTTTGGGTACAACAATAAAAAAATATGGCTTTTTCTCTTACGAAACCAACGAAGCGCTGTTCCTCTCGGAAAAAGAAAAGGCAGTTATTTTAGGGCTTTTTGATAATATCAACAACGAACTTAATACCTCCATTGATGAAATCAGTCAGGATGTGCTTGTTTCCTATATCGAGGTATTGCTCAATTATAGCAACCGTTTTTACAAACGCCAATTTATTACCCGCAAAGTGGTTAACAACGATGTGCTCACCAAAATAGAACATTTACTGGACATTTATTTTGCAGATGAAAAATCTTTGGTTTCGGGCCTGCCTACAGTAGAGTATCTTGCTGCAGAAGTTAATCTTTCGCCACGCTATTTAAGCGATATGCTCAGGGCGTTAACCGGGCAAAATACCCAACAGCTCATCCATGTAAAATTAATTGAAAAGGCTAAAGAAAAGCTGCTGGTTACCAGTTTATCCGTAAGCGAAATTGCCTATCAACTGGGCTTTGAGCATCCTCAATCGTTTAGCAAATTCTTTAAAACCAAAACAAATTTATCGCCAGGAGAATTTAGGTTATCTTTTAATTGATTAACCTTTAAGCCGCAAATGGGCTACGCTTTTTTGTTTTCCCAAGCAACTGCGCAGCCCAATGTGATAATGATCAACCCCTTTGGCAATCATTTAAAGGTTTATATTGCATTAGGATAATCGGTATAACCGGTTTCTCCTCCAGCATAAAATGTTTCAGGGTCTGCTGTTGCCAATGGCAGGTTCTGCTTAAACCGTTCAGCAAGATCTGGATTGGCAATAAATGGCATTCCAAATGAAACCAGATCGGCAGTTTCTTCTTCAATGATTTTATTGCCACTGGTAAATGTAAAACCGCCGTTTGCCATTAAACTGCCCTTGTAAATTGTACGTGGATGTGCAAAATAATCATCATCTAGAGCTTCGATTACTGTACCGGCAAGATCAACAGCTGGTGCAACCCATTGTACATAGCCAAGATCATAACTGTTCAGCTTTTTAAGGATGTACTGATAAGTTGCAATGGTTTCGCTATCGGGCACCAATATACCCGGATTGAAAGCGGCAGGAGTAAATTTGAGCCCGATCCTTTTGGTGGGCCAAACCGTTTTTAAGGCTTCAATGATCTCAAAAAGAATGCGCGAACGGTTTTCGATGCTGCCTCCGTATTCATCTTTACGCTGGTTGGTGGCCGCACTTAAAAACTGTGGAATAAGGGTATATATCTGTGCATGAATTTCAACGCCATCGAAACCCGCTTTAAGCGCATTTTCGGCAGCTTTACGATAATCGTTAACGGTTTCTTTAATCTCCTCCAGTGTAAATGGAACCGGGGTTACGGTATCCTTAAAACCTTCTGGTGTAAATGACTGTAACTGTGGATTGATTGCTGAGGGGCCTCTGGGTATTTCGCCATCAAAAAAGTCGGGATGACTGGCCGAACCACAATGTCCCAGCTGCACAAATATTTTCCCATTATTCTTGTGTACTGCATCTGTAACCAGTTTCCAGCCTTCTACCTGTTTCTCCGTATAAATACCGGGAACATTGATAAACCCGATTGCTTTTTTGCTAACCCAGGTACCTTCGGTAATAATAAGTCCGGCACTTGCCCGCTGGCCATAATAATCAGCCATGATTGCTGTGGGTACCAGTTCAGGATTTGTTGCCCTCCCTCTGGTGAGCGACGACATTACGATACGGTTTTGAAGCTCAAGATCGCCAAGCTGAAAACTTTTGAAAAGTGGTGGAATATGATCTGACATAATTTTTTTTATGCAAACCTAGCTCAGCGGGTAATTACTGACAATGAGGGGTAAATTTCTTAATGGGGGATAAATTTCTCCCCACTGGGTTTAGGCGTATCTTATCATTAACTTTGTAAGAAAAACATCAGGCTATGTACGAAAGAAAAATCCCATTGCCACTCGATTGCGGTTTGCACCTCACCCGCGAAGTATTAAACGGAAAATGGAAACCTGCCATATTGAATGCCATCTCATTAGACATTGTACGGCCAAGCGAAATGGTGCGGGCACTATCCGATGCCAGTAAACGAGTGCTAAATACACAGTTAAGGGAACTTGAAAACCACGGCATTATCGGTAAAACCATCTATCAGCAATATCCTTCGAAAGTTGAATATTTTCTTACCGACCTCGGAAAATCCCTGATGCCTGTTATTGATGCCATGAATTACTGGGGCGACCAGAACAGGAGCATTTTGAAACCCTTGATTGCGGCTGATACCATTGTGGCCGAACCTTCAGGCTCAGGTTGCCAAACCTACCAGAGCATGGTAAAGGTACACAACGCCGCTATTGCTTAGTTTAAAATATCCAGTCTATCAATTATCAGGGTAGAAATACCTTACTGCTGCTATAGAAAAAAATGCGGAGAGGGCGGGATTCGAACCCGCGGTACCTTGCAGTACACACGCTTTCCAAGCGTGCTCGATCGACCACTCTGACACCTCTCCGTGCTGGGTTGCAAAAATATATTTTTTATTGGTAAAAAAAATGCTCCCGATGTAAAACCGGAAGCATTTTCTTAAATATCAGTCAGAAATTAATCGATAACCGTAATTTTTAACATATTTGTTTTTCCTTTTGCTTCCATTGGGATAGCAGCAGTATTGATCACAATATCGCCCTGTTTAACCAATTTCTTGCTTTTTAAGAATTCGTTAACTTCAATGATGGTATTATCGGTGCTTTCCCACTTATCGTAATAGAAACCTCTAACGCCCCAAAGTAAACTTACCGCGTTTAACAAAGCCCTGTTGCTGGTAAAAATGAAGGTTAATGCCTCTGGTCTGTGGCTCGAGATTTCGAAAGCAGTGTAACCACTCAAAGTCATCGATACAATACCTACGGCATTGGTTTGTTTCGCTAAGAAACAGGCCGAATCGCAGATGGCATCACTTAAAAAAGATGGTGATTTTGGTTTTAAAAACTTATCCGGATTGAAAGGATAGTTGTTCTCCTCAATGTTCTGGATAATTTTTTGCATGGTTTCGATAACGATCAAAGGAAATTCTCCAACAGAAGTTTCGCCACTTAACATTACCGCATCAGCACCGTCCAAAACAGAGTTGGCCACATCATTTACCTCTGCACGCGTAGGGCGCGGGGTGGTAATCATGCTTTCTAACATCTGTGTAGCCACAATTACAGGTTTAGAAGCTGCCCTACATTTGGCAACAATCATTTTCTGCAACAATGGTACTTCTTCCATCGGACATTCAACACCCAAATCACCACGGGCAACCATGATACCATCAGTTGCGGCAATAATTTCGTCGATGTTGGCAATAGCTTCCGGTTTTTCAATTTTCGCAATTACGCGGGCAGTTTTACCACGCTCAGCAATTATTTTTTTAAGCTCAATAATATCTTCTGCCTTACGCACAAAAGATAAACCAATCCATTCTACATCATTTTCTAATACAAATTCTAAGTTTTCGCGGTCTTCTGGTGTTAAAGAAGGAATAGAAACCTTAGTATTTGGAAGGTTTACACCTTTTCTTGAAGTTAAAATACCACCGTGAACGATTTCGCAAACTACCTCATCCTTTAAATTGGTAGATAAAACTTTCATCTGAAGTTTTCCATCATCCAAAAGGATAATCTCACCCGCCTGAACATCCTGAGGGAAATTCTGGTAAGTGATGTAAATACGCTCTTCGTTACCAATGCATTCGTTGGTTGTAATTACGGTAGTTTTACCGTTGATCAGGTTAATACCACCTTCTTTTACCAAACCGATACGGATTTTAGGCCCCTGTAAATCGGCAAGGATACCTACATTATAATCGTATTTCTGGTTTAAATCGCGGATGGTATCCAAAACAGCCTGATGATCTGCCTGCGATCCGTGCGAAAAGTTTAACCGGCAAACATCAAGCCCAGCGTTAAACATACTATATAATACATCTGGTTTTGCTGATGCAGGCCCAAGCGTGGCTACAATTTTAGTTCTCGAATGAAAAGGTTTCATTTAATTTAATTGATTTTTAGCAATGCAGTTTAAGAAAGCATTAATTATTATCTAAAATAATCAAACTGCATTAAATTTTATATATTTTGTTCTTTTGTTCTTTGTTTGTAACCGTCAAATATAGTGTATTTAATACACCAAGTATATAATTTTTATATTACCAAATTCTCCTTACTCTTTAACTTGGTTGGATCTATTTTTGCAGCAACCTGAATATCAGGTAGTTTATTCAGCCCGTTAATCAGATAATCGAGATCTTCCTTATCGATAAATTCTTTAATGATAATAAAAAAATCTACCTTATTCATCTCCGGGATCAGGAAACCATCGCTGCTTTTATTGCATATTAAGTAGTATTCTACCTCACCCTGCTCTACAAAAAAGTAATATTTGGAAAAACTCCAGACAGGTTCGTCAATATTAAAAAATATTTCGTGGTCATCTATTTTTTCAAATTGTGTGTTTAGCCGGGTATTAATTTTGTGGCAAAGCACATAGTCTTTTAGGGGTGCTGTGATCGCAATTAGTATAAAATCAAGGTCTAAGGTAAGTTTTAGGTAAGTCTTATTCAAAGCGAAATAAATTATTTACAGAACGAAATTAAAAAACTAATTCTATATTCGCTGTGTTATTGAGATACCAAAATTACGTATCGAAATAAAAACATTTGAAAATTGTAAGAATTTATTTTTCTTTGCACAGAATTATTTAACCATTAAATTATAAAATTATGTCTGATATTGCTTCAAGAGTTAAGGCTATTATCGTAGAAAAACTAGGTGTTGACGAAAGCGAAGTTACGCCAGAGGCTTCATTCACCAACGATTTAGGTGCAGATTCTTTAGATACCGTAGAGTTGATTATGGAATTTGAAAAAGAATTCAATGTAGCTATTCCTGATGATCAGGCTGAAACCATCGGTACAGTTGGCCAGGCGATTGCTTATTTGGAAAAAAACGTTAAATAGAATACGCTTTTTCAGTATAAATGGAATTAAAAAGAGTAGTAGTAACAGGGTTGGGTGCGCTCACTCCTATAGGCAATAATGTCCCTGATTTTTGGGAAGGGTTGACTAACGGGGTGAGTGGCGCTGCTCCTATTAAGGGTTTTGACACTGAAAAGTTTAAGACTAAATTCGCTTGCGAGGTAAAAAACTTTAATCCGGAAGATTTTCTGGATAAAAAGGAAGCCCGCAAATTAGATCCGTTTGTACAATATGCCCTTGTATCAACAGAAGAAGCGGTGAAGGATGGTGGTTTTGATTTTGAAAAATTAGACACCAACCGAATCGGCGTAATCTGGGGTGCGGGCATAGGTGGATTGAAAACATTCCTTGATGAAATTTCGAATTTCGCCAAGGGAGATGGTACGCCAAGATACAATCCATTTTTTATTCCTAAAATGATTGTAGATATCGCCCCTGGGCATATCTCTATCAAATACGGCCTGCGTGGGCCAAATTTTGCAACTGTTTCGGCATGTGCTTCTTCTACAAACGCAATGATCGATGCATTTAACTATATCCGTTTGGGTATGGCCGATGTAATCATCAGCGGTGGTTCTGAGGCAATCATTAACGAAGCAGGTATGGGTGGTTTTAACGCCATGCATGCATTATCTACACGTAACGATGATCCGGCAACTGCATCACGTCCTTTTGATAAAGACCGTGACGGATTTGTGGCCGGTGAAGGTGCAGGAACCATTATTTTAGAAGAACTTGAACATGCAAAGGCAAGGGGTGCAAAAATTTATGCAGAACTTGTTGGCGGTGGAATGAGTGCTGATGCCAATCACATCACCGCACCACATCCTGAAGGTTTGGGCGCTAGAATGGTAATGACCAATGCACTAAAAGATGCTGGTTTAACAACTGCTGATATAGATTATATCAATGTACATGGTACTTCTACGCCACTGGGCGATATTAGTGAAACCAAAGCCATTGGTACATTGTTTGGTGAAGATGCTTACAGATTGAACATCAGTTCTACCAAATCGATGACGGGTCACCTTTTGGGTGCCGCCGGAGCTATTGAGGCGATTGCAGCAATCCTTTCTGTTAAAAATGATATTGTTCCTCCAACAATCAATCACTTTACAGATGATCCTGCATTTGACCCTAAATTGAATTTTACTTTCAACAAAGCGCAAAAACGTACTGTTAGGGCTGCTTTAAGTAATACATTCGGTTTTGGTGGCCATAACGCTTCTGTGATTTTCAAGAAATACGAAGATTAATTTAAAACAGCGCTGCTATATAATTTTGTATGCTAATTAAAAATAGATAACTTAGTTAAATATGCTAATTAGCCGTTAATTGTGTTATTTATTTAATGCCGATATTAAAATTATATAAACTCTATCTCTCTCCTGAAAAGGAGTTTGTTAAGAAGCTGAGAAATATTTTAGGCTTTGTTCCGGGTAATGTTACGCTTTATAAAATGGCGTTCAGGCACCGTTCTGTTGCAAAAGTTTTAAAAAACGGAAGCAGAAGCAGTAACGAGCGACTGGAGTTTCTTGGCGATGCGGTTTTAGGCTCGGTAATAGCCGAGCTGCTTTTTAAGCACTATCCGTACAAAGAAGAAGGTTTCCTTACCGAAATGCGTTCAAAAATCGTAAATCGTGCTAATTTAAACCAACTGGCCAAGAAAATCGGTTTCGATAAGCTTATCCAGTTCGATCAGCGTTCGGTAAGTATCCAAACCAAACATAATTCGATGCTCGGCGATGCTTTTGAAGCGATTGTAGGAGCCATTTACATGGATAAAGGTTACAACTTTACCAAAGAGTTTTTGTTGCGTAGAATTGTAAAACCACATATCGATATCCACACCCTGGAACAAACAGAAACCAACTTCAAAAGTAAACTCATTGAGTGGTGCCAACGCCACGGCAAGGATGTAATGTTCGAACTGGTGCAGAATAGTGAAGGCGAAAGCGCCAAACTGTTTACCATCAGTGCCATCGTAGAAGGCGAACAGTATGGTACCGGAAGAGATTATAACAAGAAAAATGCAGAGAAATTAGCCGCAGAGAAGGCTTGCGAAGCGTTGAGTATTTAGCTCATTGGTTCACTTGTCATTTGTTTATTGGTTAACAGCGAATTGCTCTATTGTTGGGATTGTTGGTTAATCGGTTAACTGTTTAAATTGGTTAATTAACCGCAATACGCTAATCGCACAACGCCAAACTGCATTAAACTTGTTTATTAGCGATTGCTTTATTGTTGGGATTGTTAAATTGTTGGCACAAACGGTTAATTGTATAAACTGGTTAATCAGTTAACTGTCTTGGCGACTAAACTTCGTACCTCCGACATCGGACTTTCCGACTCTCAACTCCCCCCAACTCTAAACTGATATCAATTCGACTCAGGACTAAAGACTCTGGACTAAGGACTGAGAACAACCCCTACTTCCCCTTCCCCAGCGTATCCGTAAATTTCTTCGACGATTCTTTAATATACTTAATATAATCGTAGCTGTTCCAATATTGGGCTTTATCAAATTCAGGTCGACAGTTCAGCATATATTTCTCTAATGTATCGCCCCTTAGTTCGGTATTGTTTTTAATAATGGTTTGGTTAAAATAAACATCAATCTGCGATTGTTTGATCTCGTTATCGGCATATCGGCCAAACCTACGGGCATTTTTAGGATCGGTACCTATCAGGTTATATAAAGCATTTAACGGACTAAATATAGCCGACAGGAATGAGGTTTTCCCTCCATTGTATACGCCCTTATTTCTAAATTCGCGCTTAATATCGTCTAAATCCTGTTTTTTTGTGTTGCCAACAATGGTTACATCGGCTAAAGTGGTGCTCCCTCTAACCAGGTAAATAACAAGATCTTTTTCGCTGTTTACCACCACACGTTGATCGATCAGGTCTCTTTTAATTACCAATAAAGTGTCGCCAATTTTAGCTTTGAGCTGAAACATACCGATATCATTACTCCCTACTCCAATGCCCGTGCGCAAGTTGGTAATTTCTGATAAGGCAATCCTGATGTTTGAACCTTTCTCGATCACTACCCCTTTAATAATAAATTCCTGTGCTTTCGAGATAAAGCCGGTTGAGGTAAGAACGAAAAGTATGACGGCAAATTTAAAGTTTTTCATTGTGTAGCTAATTTGTGTGTTTCAAAGTATCGGTATATTGCTTGGCCGATTGTTTGATGTATTTAACAGCATCGTAATTGTTCCAACTGTTTACCATACTGCGTGTTGGGTAATAATCGAGCAGAAATTTGTCAAGCTCTTTCCCCCTTAATTCCGTATTATCCGTAACCAGGGTTTTATTAAAGAATTTATCCACTTCGAGCAAACCCAGTTCCTTTTTATAATACCGGTTAAAGTTACGAGCCCTGGTTGGTGTTTTCCCAAATAATTCGTAGAAAAATGTAAGCGGACTGCCACCAAATGGACTTAAGAGGATTAATGGTGGTTTACCTTCGAAAAACGAACCATTTCGTCTAAAATCTCTCTTAATCGCTTCCATCTCCTGTTTTTTTGTTTGGCCCTTAATCGTCACCTCTTCAAGCATGGTACTTCCCCTTACAAGATATATTACCAGGTCATCATCTGAACTGATAACCACCTTTTGATCGATCAAGTTTTTCTTGGTAACCAACAAGGTGTCGCCTATACGCGCCTTTAACTGAAAAATTCCGATATCGTTACTGCTGGCGCCCATTTTACTCCTTAAATTGGTAATCCCTGCTAAAGCTACACGCACATTCGAACCTTTTTCTATCACTACACCTTTAAATACAAAATCCTGTGCTTTGATGGTTAAGCCCTGCATTAGTATGGCCAGTAGAAAGATTATTTTCAAATGCTTCATCATGGAGTGCTCAATTATAAATTGAAATATGCTTTTTGCAATAAAAATAAATTCCTGAAGCTTTAATAAGCTAACAGTTAATCGGTTTTGTTGTTTGTTTCTGCTTTAATTGTTACATCACCATTGCATTCGGGATGTTTAAGATCAAGAGCATTAAATATTTATCTATCAGATATTTTTTGTAAAATTAACATTTGTTAACCTTGCAAACTGTTAAAGAAACGTTAATCTCTATGAGAAAACTACTGGGCGGATTTTATTTATTGTATTCGGCAATTGCATTTTTCCTGCTCATGCTCATCGTTTGCCCCTTTATTATCATTAGTATGGGCATTTTTAAAGAGAAAACAGGGAGGAAAATCTCTTTCTATTTTTTAAAATGCTGGGCATGGGGTTTTAGCCTGTTAACTTGCCTCTGGTTTTCGGCCAATGGAACAAAAATTGATACTTCCAAATCATACATTTACGTGGGCAACCACAGTTCTTTTTTAGATGCCGTAGCCATTGTAATCTGCATTCCACAGGCGTTTAGTCCATTGGGAAAGATCGAAATGCTTAAAATCCCTGTGTTCGGATGGATTTATAAACGTTTGGTGGTGATGATAGACAGGAGCAGCAGAGAAAGCCGCGATCACTCTGTAGCCGAACTAAGGAAAGACCTGGCCGATGGACAATCAATTTTGATTTTTCCGGAAGGAACGATGAATAAATCCGATCAGCCTTTAAATCCATTTTACGACGGAGCATTCCGTCTGGCTATAGAAACCCAAACGCCGGTTTTACCTTTTGCAATATTGAACAGCAGGGCACATTTGCCACGTACTGATCCACTTTTGTTAAACCCTGGATTGATTAGAACTGTATTCGGCGAAGCTATAGAAGTAAAAGGTTTGGTAGCAGAGGATTTAGAAGAATTGAAGCAAAAAACATTTGATGTTATTTTGGTGATGCTGAAAAAGTAATATCAAATCTATTTTATTGGAAAAAGAGGGCTCCGGCACTTTTGGATAAGCCAGTCCTGCTGTCCGTTTTATCCCGATGAAAAATCGGGGATGCTCACTCCCATCAGGTTTAAAAACATCGGTTGGCACATTGTGGGAAACAGGCCCGAACCAAAAGCCACCCACGTTGTACATAAACCCGATTGAAATGAAAAGCCCGCAGCGCAGCGAGGACTTGTAATGAAAAGCGGGGCTGCAGTTCCCTAAGAATTAGAGAACATTCGTTTTCAAAATGCCAAGAAGACAATTTTAGCATCCTTAGCTAGTCCCAATTCCGCCACCTCTAACAATATTATTTCTCCTTTCCGCTTAAAAGCCTATCTTTGCACATGATAAAATCCATGACAGGATACGGCTTAGCAACAGCCGATTATGCAAATGCAAAGTATAGTGTCGAAATCAAATCGCTCAACAGTAAATTCCTGGAGCTGAATTTAAAATACCCTAAAGCTTTTTCTGATAAAGAACTCATCCTGCGCAATATCTGCAGTAAAGATATCGAACGTGGAAAGGTAAGTTTGAGCATCAATGTAGAACGCACCAATGGCGAGGTTACGGGTGCTACAATCAATACCGCACTGTTAAGCCACTATTACAAGCAACTTATTGCCGTTAATAACGAATTGGGTGCCGAAAGCAGCAACCTGTTGCAAACAGCTTTAACTTTTCCTGATGTGATTAGCTACAAGGAAGAAAGTGTAACTGAAGACGAATGGAACCATTTATTTCAGATTTTCACATCAGCGCTTACCAATTTCAATAAGTTTAGAGAAGATGAAGGTGGGGTTTTAAAGGCCGATTTAGAATTAAGGATCAGAAATATCCTTTCTTATTTTAAATCTGTTGAGGAACTGGAACCTAAAAGGATTTCGGCTATCCGCGATAAATTCACCCAGTTTTTAGATGATGCCGTTGGTAAAGTAAATATCGATCAGAACCGTTTTGAGCAGGAATTGATCTATTATATCGACAAAATAGATATCACAGAAGAAAAAACACGTTTAAAAAGCCATTGCGACTATTTCCTGCAGACTTTAACCAGCAAGGAAGCAAATGGCAAAAAACTGGGTTTCATTTCACAGGAAATCGGACGCGAAATTAATACCATGGGAGCGAAAGCAAATGATGCCCAGATGCAGCAGTTTGTTGTAGGGATGAAAGAAGAATTAGAAAAGATCAAAGAACAGTTACTGAATGTGTTGTAGCGTTAGGCGGAAAGCAATAAGCGCTTAACGCCAGACGCCAATCGCAAAACTTTAAAAAAGCATGCAAGGCAAATTAATTATATTTTCGGCACCATCAGGAGCAGGTAAAACCACTATAGTACACCATTTATTAAAAAAGTTTCCTGAGCTGAGCTTTTCTATTTCTGCCACAACACGCGAGTCGAGAGGCACCGAACAACACGAAAACGATTACTATTTTATCAGTAAAGAAGAGTTTTTACACAAAGTTGCCCATCAGGAATTTGTGGAGTTTGAAGAGGTTTATAACGGAACTTTCTATGGCACTTTACGCTCCGAAATAGAACGTATCTGGAACGATGGCAAACATGTAATTTTCGATATCGATGTAGAAGGTGGGATTCGTTTAAAAAGAAAATACGAAGAGGATGCCTTGGCTATTTTCGTTCAGCCACCATCATTAGAGGTGTTAAAAGAACGTTTAAGCGGCCGCGGAACAGATAGTGCTGAAAAATTACAGGAACGTTTTATCAAAGCCGAAAAAGAACTGCTTTATGCGGATAAATTTGACGTGATCTTAAAAAATTACGACCTGGCTACAGCCTGTGCAGAAGCAGAGAAGTTGGTGGGGGACTTCTTGAAGAAATAGTTTTCGAAAAAAGACAGAAATGTTTATATTTGATTGATGACTGATATTCAATTATATAGCCAAATATCTTCATTGCCTTCGGACCTGAAGAAGCAAGTATCTGATTTTGTCTCATCATTAAAGAAAAAATCTAAAACTGATAAAAAATTAAAAGAAAGGCAATTTGGCTATGCTAAAGATTTCTTTAAAATGTCTGCAGATTTTGATGAACCATTAGAAGACTTTAAAGATTATATGTAATGCAGTTTCTGTTAGATACGCATGCTTTTATCTGGTTTATTAATGGCGATTCTTCTTTACCAAAGAAAATAGTTGACGAGATTAAAAATTTAAATAATCAATGTTTTATTAGCATTGCAAGCATTTGGGAAATTGCTATAAAATCAAAATTAAATAAACTTTCTTTAAGTGCCGATTTCGACAAAATTTTAGACTTTTTAGATCACAATCAAATAGAAATATTGCCTATTTCCTTTAATCACATTATTAAGCTAAATGAATTAGATTTTCATCATCGCGATCCATTTGATCGGATTTTGATTGCTCAAGGCATTTCTGAAAATTTGACGATTTTAACAAAAGACCAAAACTTTAGCTTCTATAAGACTAAAACACTTTGGTAAACTGAAAACTGGAAAAATGTCGACAGAACATCGTAAACTTAAAACCGGTCTTTTCTTCGGTTCGTATAACCCAATCCACACCGGCCATTTAATTATTGCCAATTATATGGCTAACCATACGGCGCTTGACGAAGTTTGGCTGGTGGTTTCCCCACATAATCCATTAAAAGATAAAAGCGGTTTAACCAACATGTACGATCGTTTGGAAATGGCCAAACTCGCTACCGAAAATGCAGAGCACATCCGTGTAAGCGACATTGAATTTGCGTTGCCCCACCCCTCTTATACCATTGATACCTTAACCTATCTCCACGAAAAATATCCTGAAAAAGAATTTGTACTCATTATGGGGGCAGATAACCTAGTATCATTCAAGAAATGGAAAAATTACGAGGTATTGCTAAAAAACTACCAAATTTATGTATACCCACGTCCGGGTGCTGATGTGAGCGAGTGGGAAAACCATCCTGCAATTACTTTTACCAATACTCCTTTAATGGAAATCTCTTCAACCTTTATCCGTAAGGCCGTTAAAGAGAAAAAGAATGTACAGTTTTTCCTGCCCGATAAAGTTGTCGATTTTATTGAAGGCAAAGGCATGTACAGGTAAAGATTCACAACATATTGTATTAAATCAATTACTTGGATTGGTTTTTGTTTTATTAGGCTTTAGATGATTAATTTAGCAGCTGATACAACAAAACACGTGAGAAAAAATTTATTTATACTTTTTGCCTTTTGCAGCATTGCATTTTCTGCAGGCGCACAACAAAAAACCTATTTAGAATTATTGGCCAATCAACCTAAATGGGTGGATTCGGTTTTTAACAGACTTAACCGCAGGGAACGTATTGCACAATTGTTTTTTGTGCGGGCGCATACCAATCTGGGTAAAAAATATACCGATTCGGTTGGTGAGGTAATTAAAAAAGAGCAATTGGGCGGGGTAATTTTTTTTCAGGGAGGTCCGGGCAGGCAGGTTTTAGCCACCAATGCCTATCAGAAATTAAGCCGTGTGCCACTTATTGTAGCAAACGATGGAGAATGGGGTTTGGGGATGCGTTTGGATAGTACGGTATCTTATCCTTACCAAATGACTTTGGGCGCTATCCAAAACAAAGAACTCTTGTACAAAATGGGCCTGGAAGTTGCTAAAGATTACAAACGCATGGGGATGCAGATGAATTTAGCACCTGATGCGGATATCAATAACAACCCTAAAAACCCGGTAATCAACTACCGTTCTTTTGGTGAGAATAAATACAATGTAGCCACAAAAGTTGCTGCTTACATGAAAGGCATGCAGGATGGCGGTTTATTAACTACGTTGAAACACTTCCCTGGTCATGGCGATACCGATGTAGATTCGCATTACGACCTGCCACAGCTTACTTTTTCGGCAACGCGCTTAGATACGCTTGAGATGTATCCTTTTAAAGAGCTGATTAAACAAGGTGCATCTGGTGTAATGATTGCCCATATGAACATCCCTTCATTAGATGCTACACCAAATCTGCCTTCTACCTTATCTAAGCCTATTGTTACAGGTATTTTAAAGGAAAAATTAGGCTTTAAAGGATTGATCATCTCTGATGCCATGGATATGAAAGGCGTGGTAAAATATTTCAAAGATGGCGAAGCCGATTTAATGGGTATCATCGCAGGAAACGACATTATAGAACTTTCAGAAAATAGCGACAGGGCTATAAAACTGGTTCGTAAAGCCGTAAGGCAGGATCGTATAAGCATGGCCGAAATTGACCAGAGTGTACGCAAAATATTAACCGCCAAATACTGGGCGGGTTTAGCTAAACGCGATACAATTGTAACCCAGGGTGTTGTTGCAGGCGTAAACCGCAGTTCTAGCAACGCTTTGGTGCAGGAGCTGGCCAATGCCTCGGTAACATTGGTAAAGGGTAAAGATTATATCAAACGCCTGATCCCGATCAGGAGAACAGCAATTATCAGCATCGGTGTGCCTTCGGTTACCACTTTCCAAAAAGAGATTTCGAAAGGTTATTACAACTCTGTTTATTATGTGCTCGATAAAGACGCAAGTGCTACACAAATTTCGAACATTGCCCGCGAAATCGGTGCATTTGACCAGGTGATTGTAGGTATACACGACAGCAGATCGAGACCGGCAAATAATATGCCTTTAAACGCTGGTGTAAAAAACTTTATTAAAGAATTATCGGCTAAAAATGCAGTTTTTGCCCTGTTTGCCAACCCATATAATTTAGCTAGCCTTTCTGGTTTAGAAAATAGCAAGGGTTTGGTTGTGGCTTACCAGAAAGAAGATTTCATGCAGATTTCTGCCGCAGCTGTAATTAATAACCGGTTAGTGCCAACAGGTAAATTACCGGTAAGTGTGGCACCGTTTTATAAATTTGGGGAAGGTCTGTAATTGACAACAAAGGCACGAAGAATAGGTATTTTGCCACAGAGACACGGATTTGACAGATTGTACTTCACTTTGGTCTTTCAGCTTTAGTCTTTGGTCTTTCTCCTTTAGTCTTTAAGCTTTTTCCTCAAAACAATTTCGCCTTTAAAACGATTATCTAATGATAAAACCTCAAAGTTATGATAGATCCAGAAGACGATAATTATTCAAACGATCCGAACGATGCATTACGCAGGGAAGACGACGTAGAAAATATCAACGAAATTAGTGGCGATGATACCAGTATTGAACATGATAAAGATCTGCTGGAGCAGGCCGACAGGGCGTCACGATCATCTTACGAGCTAAACCTCGATGATGAAGACGAAGATGAACTTGATGACTAAAAAGAAAGCCGTTCCGATTTTACATCCGAACGGCTTTTTTATTTATTTAGGCGATCTGCTTTTACCTTAAGCCCTAAACCTTCTGCCTTCAACCTCTATTTAGCTTTCGCTTTATAAGTTTCAGGATTTACTGCTGTAGTGGTCCAACCTTTTAAAAACGAGGTGATTTTTTTTACATCGTGCCCAACTTTCTTTTTGCCATTAGCTGCAACTTCATCTGTTTCCAGGTAAGAAGAATTTTCGATGTGCAGCACTTTCCCTTTTCCATCTAAAATCAAAAATACAGGGAAACCAAAACGTTGGGGATAACCTAGGCTGGCCAAAACACTTTCGTTTTTATTTTCAGGACTATAATTAACCAAAACGGTTTCGAAATTATCGTTAATGTATTTTTTCAAAGTAGCGGTACTGTCAACCAAATTATGGAAAGCAATACACCAGGTACACCAGTTTCCGCCAACCTGCAGTAAAACATGTTTATTTTCTTTCGCTGCTTTTGCTACTGCCGTAGCGATTTCTGCCTTGGCATCAGCCTGTGGATTATAGATATGAACGCCTTCTTTTTTCGCCTGACTAAAAGCAGCAGTCGAAATCAATACAGCAGTTAATAAAATGACTAATCTTTTCATGATTATTTAGAATAATAAACACAAATTTAATAAAGTCTAGTGATGCGATAGATTATTAGCAAATTCTTTACATATCAACTATATTCATTGGTCATTGGTCATTGGTCATTGGTCATTGGTCATTGGTCATTAATGGATTTTTCTATGCGAAAAAGGTTTAATCAATTTATTCTTTTCCAACAATTTCCCATCATACATTTTCCATCTTCCATCACACCTCCTCCATAAAACATTATCTTTGTTAACCAATGGATTTTTTAGACATACATACCCATAAAGTTGCCACTCAGCCAGGGGTAATCAGCATCCAAAGTTTGTCGTTAACCAGCGATATCTTTTTGGCGATGCCTAAAACAAAACCGATTTCTGTAGGTCTGCATCCCTGGTTTGCAAAAATTGACCAATTAGAGCCACAGATGAAATACCTGAGCGTTGTGGCCAATCAATCAAATGTTAAACAAGTTGGAGAGTGTGGTTTAGATCGGTTAAGGGGCGAAAATCTCGAAAATCAGATCCTTATTTTAGAAAAACAGATCGAATTGGCTGAAAAAATCGATAAACCGTTGATTTTACATTGTGTGAAATGCTTTTCAGAATTAATCGCCATTAAAGACCGCTTAAAAGTTAAGGTACCGATGATTATCCATGGTTTTAATAAAAATGAAGGACTTGGCAAACAATTACTGGATAAAGGTTTTCTGCTTTCGTTCGGAATAACTGCCTTAAAAGAAAATTCGGGTGCAGCAAAATTGATTGAAAGTACGGATCATTTTTTCTTAGAAACCGATGATACCGATATTTCAATACAGGAAATTTATAAAGTGGCAGCCATTTTAAAAAAATGTACAGTAGATGAGCTCAAAGCTCGTATTTTTGCCGACTGGAATAAATTCGTTTAAATAATTAACCACAGATTAGCACAGATACACACAGATAAGTTAAATACCTGTGTTAATTCTTTTCATCTGTGTTAAAATAATAAATATATGTCTGATGTTAGCTGGCTTTCGCGCTCTGCCCTCCTGGTTGGGAATGATGGAATAGAGAAACTCCAATCAAAACACGTTTTGGTGATCGGTTTGGGCGGTGTGGGTTCTTTTGCTGCCGAATTTATCTGCCGCTCGGGTATAGGCGAAATGACCATTGTTGATGGTGACGTGGTTGATCCAACCAACCGTAACAGGCAATTGCCTGCTTTAGCCACCAATCATGGCGTAAGTAAAGCCGCCATTATGCAGGAACGCTTACTCGCCATTAATCCAGAATTAAAGCTCCATGTTGTAAATACTTTCCTTACACCCGAGAAATGCAGGGAAATTTTAGAAACAGGTTTCGATTACATCATGGATTGCATTGATAGTGTAATGCCGAAAATCACCTTGTTATCGACCGCGTTGGAAAAAAATATACCAATTGTAAGTTCGATGGGTGCAGGTGGCAAAATGGACCCTACGCGATTAAGAATAACCCTATTGCCCAATACCTACCAGTGTGTTTTTGCCAGCTATGTACGTAAAAGGCTGAATAAATTGGCCAATGCCGAAAAAATCAAAGCAGTTTTCTCCACAGAGGAAATGGACAAAAACTCTATGATCATGACTGATGGAAGCAATTTCAAGCGTTCGGCTTATGGCACCGTTTCTTATCTGCCCGCAGCATTTGGTGGTGCCTGCGCATCGGTAGTGATCCGCGATCTGCTCGGCCTTCCCATCGAAATGGCCGAACGTCCGGCAAGGATCAGCCACAAAACACTCAACAAAAGGAAGAAGAAAAAACCGTAAACGGGACGAATTGTTGATATCATGATTTCGGGAAAATTTTAAATTGTTGTAAGTTTAAATTTCCGAGAAATATCACACTATGCCCCAACCCCTCAAAATTCTTCAGGCCTCCGCAGGTTCTGGTAAAACGTTCAGCTTAACTGCACATTACCTTACCCTGCTTTTTAGTGGCGACAATAAATACCGCGAAATTTTAGCAGTAACCTTTACCAATAAGGCCACGGAGGAAATGAAAACGAGGATTTTGGAGGTATTGCTAGGACTGGCAAAGGGCAATCCATCAAAAAAGATAGACGACTATCGGATACTGATTTTAAAAGCCTATCCGATATTAAGCCCGCAGGAACTACAGTTCAAAGCAGATAAGATTTACCGTAAAATTCTGCACGATTACAGCCGTTTTTCGGTAAGCACCATCGATGGCTTTGTGCAAAAAGTAATCCGCGGTTTTGCTTTCGAACTGGGGCTCAACGCCGATTATAATTTAGAAATGAATTATGATAAGGTAAAAGATGACCTCGTAAACAAACTCGACGAAGCTTTAGATCATAACAAACAGCTTTTACAATGGATTATCGATCTGGCCATCGAACGCATTAGCGATAATAAAAGCTGGAACTATAAATTCGAGCTTTATAACCTCATCGGCGAAATTTTCTCCGAACGTTTCCAGATTTTCGAAGATGCGGTAAGTGCCCTCGGTTTAGAAAATATTGACGAATTATTCAAAAAATACATCAGTGTTACCAAGGCAGAAATCAAAAACTTTGAAGAAGAACTGGTTTCGCTGGCAACAGAAGCAAACGAAGCCCTGAATGTAATCGGAGTAGAAACCGAACACCTTAAAGGCAAATCAAGAAGTGCCCTGGCTAAAATTGTCCTTGTTGCAAGGGGCGATTTCTCCAAAATTGAACCGCTTTTTAATTTAATCGATGAACCAGATGAGTGGTTCCAAAAAAATGCCAACTTTCCCGAAGCTTACGATACGGTAAACCCAATATTACAGAAGTTAAAAACACATTATTTAACACATCTGCCGAATTATAGTTTAGCCATCGCCTTTAATAAAAACCTTTATTATTTAAGGTTGATGCAGGAAATTGCTGTGCTTTTGAAAGAATACAGGGCCGAAAACGATAACCTTCTGATCAGCGACGCACAAAAACTGATTTCCGGAATTACCGAAGATGCAGGCGATAATCCTTCCTTTATCTGGGAAAAAGTGGGCAACCGTTACCGCAATTTTCTCTTCGACGAATTTCAGGATACTTCTACCAGTCAGTGGGGAAGTTTTAAATCACTATTGACCAACGCAATGGCTACACCGAGTGAGAATCTGATCGATCACCTGATTGTTGGCGATACCAAACAATCTATCTACCGGTGGCGTAATGGCGACTGGAATATTTTGCATAAACATGCCAAACTTGATGTTGGTGCGGAAAATGTATTAGAAGAAAGTTTGGAAGAAAATTACCGGAGTACCGAAAACATCATCAGTTTCAATAACTTTCTTTATAAGGCAATTCCATTAACGCTGCAGAATGAGCTGAATGAAAACCTGGCTACTAAACCCGACAGTATCTCAAAATGGTGGCAGGACCAGCATTATCAGCAGATTATTACCGATATTTATGGCGGATCGACCCAAAATTTCGCAGGTAATACGCTAAAAGGTGGAACTATAAAAATCAAAAAGTTTGGTAAAGATCATGCCCCGAACGAAGCGCGTTTTACCGAAACCGTTTTTAGAGATATTGCCCTGGATGATATTGTTGAAGAAATAAACCACCTTAAAAACGAACAGCAATACGCACTGAAAGATATTGCCATTTTAGTACGATCGAACAGTGAAGCTTTATTAACCGTTAAAAAATTAATGGAGCACAAATTGCCGGTTTTATCGGGCGACGCCCTATTGATTTCGAACAACTCGGCGATACAACTGATCATTAACACCTTAAAAGTGCTGATTGGTTTAGAAACGCAAACGGCACTTTACAAAGCCAATTGTATTGCACTTTATCATTCTTTGCACGAAAAAGAGATTGATGCCAATTATTACCTTAACCTCACCAATAAACCTTTAAATACACTTACTGCGGTTTTGCCCGTTGCTTTATGCGAGAACTGGCAAAGCTGGCTACAGCTTCCATTGGCCGAACTGGTTGAGATTTTGATTGAAAGTTATGGTTTAAAAAACCTGACAGCAAACCTCCCCTACTTATTGGCTTTTAGGGACCTTACCGCTTCTGCCGGAAAACTTGGTGAAAAAGGCATTATTTCATTTTTAACCTGGTGGGAAGAAGATGGTATCAAAAAATCATTGCCTTCGCCCGAAGGTGCCGATGCCATACAAATTATAACCATCCACAAATCGAAAGGCTTAGCTTTCAGGGCTGTTTTTGTTCCTTTTTGCAACTGGGAAATCAAAGGCAAACCCAACAGCACTTTCTGGGTATCTTCAGAAGAAACAGTTTATAAAGAGCTGAAAGGTATTCCGTTAAAATATAACGAAGCCTTAGCCGATTCGGCAATTGCAAAAGCTTATTACGAAGAGCTGCTTTACAATAACATGGATGCACTAAATATGCTCTATGTGGCCACTACACGTTCTAAAGATTACCTGTACATCGCTACAATGGCCAAAAAGGAATTGAAATTATCCAACATGGGTGATGTAATCAATTTTACTTTCGATGAGCAGTTTGATGAAAACGGTGTGTACGAAATTGTGGAATACGTAAATGTTAAAGGTAAAGCCGAAGAATCGAATTTTATCAACTTAAATACTTATCCAACCACAACGCGTTTATCAGAGCTTTATATCCCATCAGAAGAAAAGCATTTAAAACATCTGGTTAATATCGAAAAATCAGGTAGAAAAGGCTCTTTATTACACGATATTCTGGCCAGTGCCAGCACCCGGAAAGAAGTTGACGATTATACCACCAACCTGGTGCTGCAGGGCATTATCAAAGAAGAAGAAAAGCAGAAATTAATCACCTCGGCACTTGAGGTATTGAATAATCCCGAGCTTAAGGAGATTTTAGGTAAAGCGAGCGAAAGCATTGTAGAGAAAAATATTATTGATGCCAATGGAAAGATGCACCGCCCCGATCGGGTTTTGATCAATGCAGATGAGGTAATCATCCTCGATTATAAATTTACACTCGAAGAAAGCGACAAACACATCGAACAGGTAAATAACTACCGGATATTACTTACTGAAATGGGCTATCAAAATATTAAAACCTATCTTTTCTACGCAGTTAAAGGCAAATTGAAATTAGTGTAATATGGAAAAAGCAAACGATTTATACGGCAACATATTAAATATACTGAAAAGATATAGAACCGACGCTTACCGAGCGGTTAATACGGCCATGGTGATTTCCTATTGGCAGGTTGGGAAAGAAATAGTAGAAAATGAGCAAGAGGGGAATGTAAAAGCGACTTATGGAAAAGAAGTTATTAAAACGTTGTCAAAAAAACTATCTTCAGAATTTGGCAAAGGCTTCTCTGTAGCAACGTTAGAAAGTTTCAGAAAATTCTACCTTACCTATTCAGATATTGAAAACTTAAATAATCCAATTTCCTACGCACTGCGTAGGAAATTGGAAACCACTGATAATCAACAAAATGAAATATCATACGCACTGCGTAGCAATTTGAGCTGGACACATCACCGACTAATCATGAGGGTTGATGACGCGCAGGCAAGGGCATATTATTTAAGTGAAGCAGAAAGCCAGCAATGGAGCTCAAGGGAACTGGAAAGAAATATTAATTCATCATATTTTCAAAGGTTACTATCTAATCAGAAAGAATCAAAACCTGTCATTAATGAAGTACAGCTTTCTGAAAATTTCATTAAAGATCCCTATGTTTTAGAATTTCTAAAAATAGAAGAACCTTCAAAATTAAATGAGAAAGAAATAGAAACCAGGATAATTAATCATCTTCAGCAATTTTTATTAGAGCTGGGCAAAGGCTTTTCTTTTGTAGGCAGACAGTTTAGAATAAGCACTGAAACCAGCCATTTTTATATTGATCTGGTTTTCTACAATTATATCCTTAAATGTTTTGTGTTATTTGATTTAAAAACCAATAAACTTACCCATCAGGATGTTGGTCAAATGGATATGTATATCAAAATGTTTGATGATTTAAAGAAACAGGAAAATGATAATCCAACAATTGGCATTATTCTTTGCACCGATAAAGAAGAAACTGTTGTTAAATATTCGATGTTGAAAGATAGTAAACAGTTATTCGCGTCAAAATACCAGATGTACTTGCCTACAGAGAAACAGCTGGCAGATTGGATTGAAAACGATAAAGCTATTATCGAATTGCAATTAAAAAACCAGGGCAACTATTAAAACGCCATACATGAAACCATTTTTACAGGAAGTTGCCGAAGATTTAGTTGCCCGGTTTGGGAATCAGCTCGAAAATTGCGCCATTGTTTTTAACAACAAACGTCCATCTGCTTATTTACAGAAACACTTTGCCGATATTATCAGCAAACCATTTTTTAGCCCGTCATTTTTTACCATACAGGAATTCTTTGCCAGCTCTACCAGTTATAAAATTGCCGATTTTTACCTGCAGTTTTTCACGCTACATAGGATCTACAACCAGCTCCTGGCAGAAGAAAAACTCGAAAATATATCCAGTCATAAGTTTTTTCCTTTAGCTAAGATTATTCTGAGTGATTTTAGCCAGATTGATGCTGATCTGGTAGATGCAGAAAAGCTATACCGCGATCTGGAAGATATTTCGGTAATCAATAAAGATTTTGATTACTTAAGTACCGAGCAATACGAGTTTCTTGCCCAGTTCTGGACTTCCTACTCCGAGGGAAAGCATAAAAAACAGCAGGAACTGTTCATCAAAATGTGGCGCAGAATGCCCAAGCTTTACCATAAATTCCATGATACGCTTAAAGAGCAGGGTTATTTAACCAATGGCTCTATTTACCGTTTCCTGGCCGGCGACATTACCAACCATCAGGAATTTATTTCCAATTTTGATAAAGGGAAAATCATTTTCGTTGGCTTTAATGCTTTGAGCAGTGCTGAAGCTAAAATATTTACCCAATTACAGGAAGCTGGTAAAGCCTTGTTTTATTTTGATGCCGACACCTATTATTTAGACGATGTTTCGCAGGAAGCAGGTTTGTTTTTACGTAAAGCCATCAATCAGCTTGGCTTGAAAAATGAATTTGCCAACCAGAAAAGTTTAATGAAATCTGCCCCGCACCATGTAAATGTTTTTAAGGTTCAGGGACAATCCGCCCAGGCCAAAATTTTAAACAATATTCTGGAAGAAGATTACACATCCGCCGAAACCGTTGGAAAAACAGTAGTGGTTTTGGCCGATGAAAGTTTGTTGATACCTACTTTACAAACCATTCCAACATCCCTAAACGGAAAAGAAATCGACCTTAACGTAACCATGGGTTTTGCCCTGTCAACCTCCAGTATTTTTGGTTTGGTTGATTTGTGGCTGGGCAGTCAGCTGGAGATTTTACAGCGCGATAAAGTGAGCTATAAAAATGTAGAGGCCTTTTTAACCCACCCTTTAACAGGCCTCAGCCAAAAAATGCGGGATAAAATTTTAACCGCATTATTGGAAGAAAACCAGGTCGAGATAGACCACAAACGTTTATTGCGTCAAAGTGGATTATTCGAGGCTTTTTATAAAAAAATCGACGATCCGCAGCATGTGGTCACCAATTTACTCGATGTGCTTGATTATGTATTAACCCGTTTGTCGAATGCAAAAACACTCAAAAAAATCGATGCAGAACTATTCGTAAAAACCATACAGGAATTAAACAGGCTACACGATACTTTTAGTAACCACATTGGCAAAGAGGAAATTCCTTTTGTAATTTATCTTGTTCAAAAGTCACTACAGGCCATTGCTGTACCGCTTTCAGGCGACCCGCTCAACGGCATCCAGGTAATGGGATTACTCGAAACCCGGAACCTAAACTTCGATAAGGTGCTTATTCTGGGTTTCAATGAAGGCATTATCCCAAAATCATCTATTGGCAATAGTTTCATTCCTGATTCTATCCGTCGCGTTTATGGTCTTCCCGTATTAGAAAATCTTGATGCCATTTCATCCTACATGGTGTACCGTCTATTACAAAGGGCAAACAATATCAATTTTATCTATAACAGTTTGACAGACGAATCTACTTCGGGCGAAGCCAGCAGGATTTTAAAACAGCTCGAATACGAAAGTGGTTTCGAATTCACCTACAATGAGCTTAATCTGGAAGTAAAAACCGAAGCTTTTAAAGAGGTAAAGATCGAGAAAACCAATAATGCCTTTATTCAGGAAACCCTTCAAAAATATCTCGATAAAAAGAAGGTACTTTCTCCATCGGCACTTACCCAATATATCTCCAACCCCATCGATTTCTTTTTCAATTATATTGCAGGCATTAAAGAGCCGAAAGAGATAAGTGCCGTGGTAGAAGCCAACGAAATCGGGTCTATTCTGCACAAAGTGATGGAGTATTTCTATGAGGACTTAAGATCGGCAGAAATTACTGCAGAACGGATCAAAGAGAAACGGAAACAGATACCCACATTGATCCAGAAAGGATTTAATGCGGTGATGTTTAAAAATCCCGATACGGTGATGGAATACAAGGGTATGCAAAAGGTAATTTTATCGATTGTTGATGCCTATGTAAACATTATTTTAAATCAGGATGAGGCCCAAACTCCTTTCCATATTATTAGTCTTGAGCAGAAGGTAGAAGCCGAAATCAGTTTCCCGCTAAAGGGAAAAGAAGCCAGCGTTAAAATATTTGGGTTTATCGATAGAGTAGATGTAAAAGATGGCGTAACCAAAATTATCGATTATAAAACCGGAAGTGATAAATTAACCTTTAAAGATATACCCGAACTTTTCAATTCAGACGGCAAACATATCAACAAAGCGCTGATCCAAACTTTATTGTACACTTATGCTTACGAACAATTTTCGGGCAAAAGCTTTGTAGAACCGAATTTGTATGTGGTAAAAACCATGAGTGTAGATGGCGTTTGGTTTAAATCGGGCAGGCAAAATTTATCAGGCACTTATTTAGAGGAAATCAAACCCGAATTCCTTACCGAATTAAGAAAAAAACTCACTGAACTTTTCGAAGCTCCTTATTTTGTGGCCAGCGCAGTGGAGGATAATTACAAATACTCTATTTATAAAACTTTGTTTGGGAAGTAGGTTCCAACCGCAAAGAAATAAAGTAAATCGCAAAGGGCGCTAAGCCCACTGTAAAATAACCACCGAGCACACCGGGCCTGATTGAAAAACATCAACTTAGTGTCCTCTGTGATACTCTCTTTGTTCTCTGTGGTAAAATAAAACTTTGTATACTTCGCGAAAAACTTTGCTTGCTTTGCGGTTAATCTCTTAAATTTAAAAATGCTAACCTTAAATTTCACAAATTTTCCCATACTCGAAACCGAACGTTTAATTCTCCGCGAACACGAACTGGCAGATGCTGATGCACTTTTTGCCCTGCGCACCAACGAAACGGTAATGAAATATATCGACCGGGAAAGGCCAAAAGATATTTTTGAGATCAAAGATTTTATATCCCGTTTCAGAAATGGCTACGAAAATGGCGATAACCTGGCCTGGGTAATTGCCTTAAAAGAAAATCCCAAACAAATGATAGGTTCGGTAGGTTATTGGCGTACCGATTTTGCCAACCACCGCGCGGAGATCGGTTACATGCTGCATCCTGATTATTGGAGAAAGGGAATTATCTCCGAAGCTTTAAAACGATCTATCGATTTTGGTTTTGAAGAAGTTAACCTGCATACCATCAGCGCAAACATCAACGTAGAAAACGATGCTTCAAGGCAGATGCTGCTCAAACATGGCTTTGTAAAAGAGGCACACTTTAAACAGGATTATTACTTTAGGGGCCAGTTTCTTGATAGTGAGATTTATGGATTATTGAATCCAAATCATTAAATCAGGCTAAACATTTTTTATATTTGGATATGTACCGTTTAGATAGAACAGCATTTAGTGCACAAACAGCAGAGGAAGCTAGTAAAGCCGATCGGATTTATTATAAAAATCTATCATGGCAAGAGCGGCTAAGGATTGCCAACTATTTAAACAGTATTGCTTATAACTATCCCGAAAACACTCCCCCAAAAATGGATAAATTAGCATTTTCGGTCAGAAGTAGAAAATAATGGGAAACATTTTCAATGACGATTTCAGAGAATTTATTCAGGCTTTAAACAGTCAAAATGTAAAATACATTTTGGTTGGTGGATATTCAGTAATACTGCATGGATATTCACGTACAACTGGAGATATGGATATATGGGTTGAAAGAACGGAAGAAAATTATCGAAAGATATTCAATGCTTTTTTTCAATTTGGAATGCCTGTATTTGATATGACCAAAGAAAATTTCCTCTATCACCCAGATTGGGAAGTTTTCAGTTTCGGTCGTCCACCAATATCAATTGATTTGATGATTATGGTAAAAGGTTTAAATTTTGATGAATGCTATCCAAATTCAATATTTTTTGAGGAAGACGGATTAAAAATAAGAACTATAAACTATAACGACCTTTTACTTGCCAAAAAATCGGCTGCTAGGGCAAAAGATATTAATGATTTAGAAAATCTATAATATTATCTGTTTTGGAGAAGATATTTCGGAAAAAGCACAGGCTTTGATACAAAACGCTTAACAAAAACACAATTCCCCAATAATATTTCTTCTTTAACAGGATTAACAAAAAATACACCGCAAAAAACATTAAATAATTAGGCAAAACACTTATAATTATTACAAAACATAGGCATTTTAGCCTTTGGTTTCAAAGCGATTAATAATTATATTTGCCCCCGTTATAAAAATTTACAATGAGAGAAATCCAATTTAGAGAAGCACTACGCGAAGCCATGAGCGAAGAAATGCGTAAAGATGACCGCGTTTTTTTATTAGGTGAAGAAGTAGCAGAATATAACGGAGCGTACAAAGTAAGTCAGGGCATGCTTGACGAATTCGGTGCGAAACGCATTATCGATACCCCAATTGCCGAATTAGGTTTCGCAGGTATAGCAACTGGTGCCGCAACAGCAGGCCTTATTCCGATTGTTGAATTTATGACCTTTAACTTCTCACTAGTAGCTATCGATCAGATCATCAACGGTGCTGCTAAAATTTTATCAATGAGCGGTGGTCAGTTCTCATGCCCTATGGTTTTCCGTGGCCCTACAGGTAACGCAGGCCAGTTAGGCGCACAACACTCTCAAAACTTCGAAAACTGGTTTGCAAATACACCAGGATTAAAAGTAGTAGTTCCGGCTACACCTTACGATGCAAAAGGTTTATTAAAACAATCAATCATAGATCCGGATCCGGTTATTTTCATGGAATCGGAAGTAATGTATGGCGATAAAGGCGACGTTCCTGCAGAAGAATACTACATCGAATTAGGAAAAGCTAAAGTAACCAAAGAAGGTACAGATGTAACTATCGTAACTTTTGGTAAAATGCTTACCCGCGTTGTAAATCCTGCTGTAGAAGAATTAACTAAAGAAGGAATAAACGTTGAGGTGATCGATTTACGTACTGTACGTCCTATTGATTACGATACCATCATTGCTTCTGTTAAGAAAACTAACCGTTTGGTAGTTGTAGAAGAGGCCTGGCCTTTGGCATCTCTTTCAGGAGAGATTGCTTTTATGGTACAAAAACACGCATTCGATTATTTAGATGCTCCGGTTTTACGTATCACTTGTGCCGATGTACCACTTCCATACTCTCCAACTTTAATTGCGGCCAGCTTACCAAACGCTGAACGTGTAGTTAAAGCAGTGAAAGAAGTAATGTACGTTAAAAAATAATTGTTAGTCTGAGCGAAGTCGAAGACCCAAAAACATATAAATCCTCCAATTCATTTTGGGGGATTTTTTTTTGCATCTATTTTAAACCTGCGGTTTTTGATACAGTCGTCACCCTGAATTTATTTCAGGGTCTTTTCACCGCTAACGCTCGTTTCTAACGAGCGTTGAATAACTTATCGTTTCCAAACGATTGAATTGTATAGCTATTTATGCACTCGTTTGGAAACTTTTTCTATTTTAAACCTCGCAGTTTTTTGAAACCTGCGAGGTTTGGAAATAAATATTTTTATCTTCGCTATACCAATTCAATTTCTTCCCATGTCCGAATACATAGCCGATCAAACATTCGAAAAAGCGAATTTCACCTTACGCCCGCTTCCAAAAGCAAAATATGAAAACTGTAAATTTATCAACTGCGATTTTTCAAGTTCAGATTTAAGCGGTGTTAAATTTTTAGACTGCGGGTTTATTTCCTGCAATTTAAGTTTGGCCGGTTTAACAAAAACTTCGCTAATTGATGTGAATTTTCAGGACTGCAAAATGCTGGGGTTAAAATTTGATAGCTGTAACGATTTCGGTTTGGCATTCAGTTTTAACAATTGTAAACTGGATCATTCTTCTTTTTACAAATTGAAGCTGAAGAAAACGGATTTCAAAACCTCACAATTACATGAGGTCGATTTTTCGGAAAGCGATCTGGCCAATTCAACTTTCGATAACTGTGACTTACTAAACACTACTTTTGACAGAACTATCCTCGAAAAAGCAGATTTCAGAACAGCTTACAATTATTCCATAGATCCGGATAACAACAGGATCAAAAAAGCTAGATTTTCAAAATCCGGACTTGCAGGGCTATTGCAGAAATACGATATCCAGATCAGCGAATAGTTTTTGAGAAATTTTGTAAATTCATTTTACAAAACCATCAGATATGGAGCAGCCAAAACCTGAAAATATTGATCAATATATCGCCAATTTCCCTGTTGATAAACAAAAACTCCTGCAACAGGTTCGAGAAACCATCCACAAAGCAGTACCTCTAGCAAAGGAAGTCATCAGTTATGGCATGCCTGCCTTTAAGCAGCATACGGTTTTAGTGTATTTTGCAGGTTATGCCAAACACATTGGTTTTTATCCAACCGGATCAGGTATCGAAGCCTTTAAAGATGAATTTTCTGATTACAAATGGAGCAAAGGTGCAGTTCAGTTTCCTTTGGATAAGCCTCTGCCTTTAGAACTGATTACGAGGATAACAAAATTTAAAGCAGAACATGATCTGGAAAAAACGAAGAAAAAGAAGGGATAAGTTTTTAAATGATTTATGGAAACTCGCCAATCAGGCATCTATTCTATAAACCATTCTTAAAACCTCTTTCTTGATGAAAAACATACTTCTATTCTTCCTGATTTTTATATGTGCCAAAGCATTTTGCCAAAATGCAACAGTTGTAGAAATCGAAACACTTTCTAAACCTGCAAAGTTCATCCCGGTTGTTCCCAGTAGCGAAATACTCAAAGTACTTAAGGCTGATATTGAAAAAAATGTCGAAAATCTACCCGACAGCCTGGTTTATTATGGCAAACATCCTTTTTTAACCGGTATTTTAAATTCCTACATCGACCATCGGCCTTTTGTAATCTCGCCAGATATTTTCTGGTTACTTATCAGTCAGGGTTTTGCCAGGCACGTTACCCAAAACGCTGAGGAATTGAGGTCGAAAATGGTAAATTTTGATGGCCGGAAAACATTAACTGTAATGTCAGATAAAATCCAGATTGGAAATCCAAAATCAGATTGGGCATCTATTTTCCCCCAATTTAACGAACAGGTTAATGATTATACCGGCAAAAAATTGGTCGGTGTTTTAACTTCCGATTTCACGACAACAACCGCCACCTCAAAAATTGTAAATCAGGTTACTATTATGGAAACCGTGAAATCTTATTTTGAATTTAAAGTGATCATTATGGGTTGCGGAATCCCAAAAGTTACCATAGAGGGAACAACCCAGGACTGGAAAAAATTACTTGAAAAAACCAAATACCTTTCTCAGTATAAATTAGACTGGTGGACAAACGAACTCGTGCCCATTATCGAAGAGATTATAGCAGCAAAAAAGGGAAAAGTAAATAAAGATTTCTGGATGAATATGGTTAAATACCATACCGAAAAGAAATATGGAACAGTTAACACGATTGATGGCTGGATCGTAAAATTCTTCCCTTACACCAAAGAAGGTAACAAAACCGGGTTAAAACCAATTACAAGCGTAAACAGTTTAGCATCAGAGATTGTAAAAGTGCCATTTATTTTACTGGATGATATAAACCATACCTCCAATAATATGGAAATATGGGCAGGTTTTATAGGCCTGTCGCAAAACAATAAAGATTTCACCATGAAACCAGAAATGAGCTGGGCCATTATAAATAAGAACAGCGCTCCTTTAGAAACCTCGGTTTTCGACAATAAAACGCAGGCCAATGACCTTTCTATGAGTAACATCAGCGAAATTCCGAAAGCACTGTATAACCTAAAAAGTATCGGCACTTTAAGGATCAAATTTACCAAAAACATTATTATCCCTGATGAACTGGCCAAAATAAACATCAACAGATTGGAGCTTACCGGAGCCATTACAGAAGCAGAAAAACAGAGGGTTATCAAACTATTTCCCAATTGTTGGCTTATTATTAATGGTGAAATGATCGATCGTTGATAGTTATAGCACCATTTTTTTTCAAAAACTTACTCACAAATTTCGGTGGAAAACTTCATTTTAAAAATCCTTAAATCCCGCAAATCCTCATTAGCTTTGCTTCCTTTAATTTTACCCTTTAGGATATGTTAAGCCACCATAAAATAATTGCAGCCGAATTAAAAGTTGCAGAAAAGCAAGTAACCGCAACCATAAACCTCTTGGATGAAGGTGCAACAGTACCGTTTATTTCCCGTTACCGTAAAGAGGCAACCGGCAGTTTAGATGAGGTTGAGGTAGCCGCAATCCGCGATAGGGTTTTGCAATTGCGCGATCTGGACAAGCGCCGCGAAGCGATTTTAAAATCGATGAACGAGCTTGGCAAGTTAACACCCGAACTCGAAAAACAGATTAACGAAGCAGAAACCATTTCGTTACTAGAAGATATTTACCTGCCCTATAAACCGAAACGCAAAACACGTGCATCGGTTGCAAAAGAAAAAGGTTTGGAGCCTTTGGCCCTACAGATTTTCGATCAGAGCAGTTTTGATCTGGATACCGAAGCAGATAAATTTATCGATGCCGAAAAAGGGGTAAACTCGCTTGATGAAGCTTTGGCCGGAGCAAGAGACATTATTGCCGAAATGATTTCTGAAAATGCCGAAGCACGTACCAAAATGCGTACTTATTTTCAGGAAAAAGCCGAATTTAAGGCCGAGGTGATCAAAGGTAAAGAAGAAGAAGGCATTAAATATAAAGATTACTTCGAATGGAACGAACCGGTTAAAACTGCAGCATCGCACCGTGTTTTAGCGATGCGCCGTGGCGAAAAAGAATTGATTTTAAGGTTAGATGCACTTCCTCCAGCAGAAGATGCACTTGTTATTTTAGAAAACCAGTTTATTGTAGGCAATAATGCGGCTTCGAAACAAGTTCAGCAAGCTTTAGAAGATGGTTACAAACGTTTGTTGGAACCAGCAATGGAAACTGAACTCCGTGTTTTTACTAAACAGAGGGCTGATGAAGAAGCCATCCGTGTTTTTGCCGAAAATGCACGTCAATTATTATTGGCAGCGCCTATGGGGCAGAAAAATGTGCTGGCCATCGATCCGGGTTTCCGCACAGGTTGTAAAGTGGTTTGTTTAGATAAACAAGGTCAGTTATTAGAAAATACCGCCATTTACCCGCATACCGGACAGGGCAACGTAAAAAATGCCGAATTTACCATCCAACAGCTTTGTGAGAAATATGAAGTTGAGGCTATTGCCATTGGTAACGGTACTGCAGGAAGGGAAACCGAAGCTTTTGTACGCGCTTTAAATTTACCGCATATCACCATTGTAATGGTTAATGAAAGTGGAGCCTCTATTTATTCAGCATCAGAAGTGGCAAGGGAAGAATTCCCAACACAGGATATTACCGTACGTGGAGCCGTTTCAATCGGTCGCCGTTTAATGGACCCTTTGGCCGAATTGGTTAAAATTGATCCAAAATCTATCGGTGTTGGCCAATACCAGCACGATGTTGATCAGAATAAATTACAGGCAAGTTTAGATGATACCGTAATCAGCGCTGTAAATGCTGTTGGTGTAGAGCTGAACACAGCTTCTAAACAAATTTTGGCTTACGTATCGGGCCTTGGACCAACTTTGGCACAAAACATTGTTGATTATAGAAATACCCATGGTGCATTTAAAAACCGCGAAAGTCTGAAAAAAGTACCACGCTTAGGCGACAAAGCTTATGAGCAGGCTGCAGGTTTCTTGCGTATCCGCAATGCAGAAAATGTTTTGGACACCAGTGGTGTTCACCCTGAGCGTTACGCCGTGGTAGATAAAATGGCCAAAGACCTTGGCACTACCGTTTCGGCCCTGATGAAAGATACACAACTGCAAAAGCAGATCAAGCCGCAACAATACGTAACAGACGAAATCGGTCTGCCAACGCTAAACGACATTTTAAAAGAACTGGCAAAACCGGGTCGCGATCCGCGTGAGCAGTTTGAAGCTTTTAGCTTTACCGATGGTGTAAACGAAATTGCCGATTTACGAACCGGTATGAAACTACCGGGTATTGTAACCAACATAACCAATTTCGGTGCCTTCGTTGATATCGGCGTTCACCAGGATGGTTTAGTGCATACCAGCCAATTGGCAAACCGTTTTGTGGCTAACCCTAATGATGTGGTAAAAGTGCATCAAAAGGTAGAAGTTACCGTAATGGAAGTTGATGTGGCCCGCAAGAGGATTTCGTTATCGATGAAGACAGAAAGTAGTCCGAAGTCGGAAGTCCGCAGTCAGAAGTCCAGAGAGCAGAAGCCAAAGCAAGATTACAAGCCGAATAACAAACAAAACTTCAAGCCACGTAATGAACCAAAAGACGCTGATGGCGATCTACAGGAAAAGTTGGCAAAGCTGAAAGGTATGTTTAAGTAAAAAGTTGTCATACTGAGCCTGTCGAAGTATTTAACGGTCTTCGACAAGCTCAGACTGACATTTATTTATCCTGCTTATCCCTAAACTCCAATCTTTTCCTCGGCAAACTTTCCGGATAATGGTTTTGGATAAAAGCAATCATGGCTTCCCTTACATAACACCTCAGATCGAAAGCTCTTGAAGAGTTAGAAGCACTCATTAAAAAACGGACTTCAATTGCACCGTCTTTTGTGCTATCCGTAACCTGTACTACATTTACACGTTTATCCCAAAGCGGATTTAAATTTAACAGCCTTGTTAATTCCTGTCGCATAGGCTCAATAGGAATAGTATAGTCGAGGTATAAAAAAACGGTCCCAAGCAAATCAGCCGAAACACGCGTCCAGTTTTGAAAAGGTTTTTCGATAAAATAGGTAATCGGTAAAATCAAGCGCCGTTGGTCCCAGATATTCACCACCACATAGGTTAAAGTTATTTCTTCAACTTTTCCCCACTCGCCTTCTACAATCAAAACATCATCAATCCTGATGGGTTGTGTAAAAGCAATCTGAAAACCTGCTAATAAATTCCCAAGCGATTTCTGCGCAGCAAAGCCAATGATAATCCCTCCAATTCCAACTCCGGTGAGTAAGCCAGCCCCTATTTTCCGCATACTCTCAAAACTCAATAAAATGATGGCAGCAGTGATCAGAATAATGAGTGAAACAATAAATTTCCGCACAAATTGAAGCTGTGTGCGGATTTTACGCTCTTTAAGGTTATTTTCCTTATTCAGATCATACTTCAGATAGAAATAATCTTCCAGAACATTGATTAAGCGGACCAATATCAAGGCAAATGTAATGGTTAAAGCAATTTCCAATGCTTTTGTAATCGGTAACCTGAAAGCGGGTGGCATTTCCATCACCGTTAAAGAAAAATTCAACAATAGCAACGGAATAAAAACCGCAACCGGTCTTCTTAAATGTATAATAGTCGATTTTATGATGATGAAATCCCACCAGCGCGAAAGCAGGATAAAAGTTTTGTGAATGATAAATTTGATTAAAATCCCCAGCAAAACTGCAACTAAACCAATAATAAGGTTCTTGAAAAACAAAGGGATTGGATAACCGAAAAGCTGGTCGATATATTGCATACACGAAATCTGCTGGTTAATAAATGCGGCGCTAAGCCAATAGATATAGTTACAACAGCTATATTTTTGGATTGTTTGCTTACAGAAACCCGATACCCGCAAATAAATTATTTACATTAGCTTTTTATAGATCTTCAAAAAAAGGAAAAGATGGATTTTTTCGATGCCCATAGTATATTTTTCACGGTTCTAGGCTATAAAATGAGTTATTTGGAATTTTCCGCTGTAATTACAGGGATTATTTCAGTTATTCTTTCGGCAAAAGCAAGTGTTTGGAGCTGGCCCGCAGGTATTGTTAATGTATTTTTATCGGCCTTTTTATATTATCAAAATCAGCTTTACCCCGATATGTTTCTGATGGTTTTCTTTTTTATAACCAACATTATGGGCTGGTGGCGGTGGACAAATCCCAAACCCGGAGAAGAAGATAAAAATAAAGAGCTTAAAATCAGCTTTATGCCACTAAAACAGTTTTTGCTTTTATTGGTTGTGGGCATTGTTGGTACATTATTAATGGGCACACTGGCCAGTCAGTTACATAATTGGTTACCATTGCTGTTCAATTTACCCAGCGCGTATCCTTTTGTGGATTCATTTATTTTCGTAATGAGTGTAATTACTACTTTTTTAATGATACAGAAAAGGGTAGAATGCTGGATTATCTGGTTAATTATAGATGTTGTGGCAACCTACCTATATTTTTTAAAAGGCATCAAATTTATGGGTATCGAATACCTGGTTTTTACCTTTATTGCTGCTTTTGCATTGTGGCATTGGATAAAAGAATACAGGAGTTACGCTAAAACAGCATGAAAAGGGGTTTAGTTATCGGTAAGTTTATGCCGATCCATAAAGGGCACATTGCACTGATCAACTTTGCAGCTGCACATTGTGATGAGCTTATCGTATCAATGAGTTTTACGCCCGATGATAAAATCGATCCGGTTTTGCGTTTCGGATGGATCATGGAAATCTTTAAAGATCAGCCAAACATCAAACCCGCAATTATTGCCGATAACTTTGATGATGAAACCCTGACATTAAAAGAACGTACAGCTATTTGGGCAAACAGGATGCGCGAGGTTTATCCAAAGATCGATATTCTATTCAGTTCCGAATTTTATGGAGCACCATTTGCCCTTCATTTACAGGCCGAACATATCCTGTTTGATGAAGCCAGAAAATTCACACCTGTTTCTGCTACCTTGATCAGAAATAACCCATTTCAATATTGGGACTTTATCCCTGAAATAGTAAGACCGTATTTTGTAAAGAAAATTTGTTTCTACGGACCGGAAAGCACGGGAAAATCGACCATGGCCGAAAAAATGGCAAAACATTACAATACCACCTTTGTCCCAGAAGTTGCACGCGAATTAATTACCTCAAATGATATTACAACTAAGGATATAATCAATATCGGGATAGCGCAAACAGCCAGGGTAAAGGAAAAAACAAGCATTGCAAATAAAATCGTTTTTTGTGATACTGATTTAATCACCACAAAAATATATTCGCAATATTATTTAAATGAAGTTCCTGAAATCCTCAATAATCTTGAAAACGAAATCAAGTACGATTTATATTTCCTGATGAATATTGATGTGGAGTGGGTAGCTGATCATCTGCGCGATTTTGGCGACAGACGATTAGAGATGTTTAATTTATTTAAATCGGAGCTCGAAAAGCGCGGCATTAATTATATTCTGATCAGCGGAAATTATGAAGAAAGGGAAGAGAATGTAAAAAAATATATCACTTCAATTTTAATTTAGGCACATCCGTTTTTGTACCTTAGGCTTAAATCAAACCAAAAATGATATGACAGCTAAACAAATGCTTCCTATCATCCCTGATAATACTGTAGTTAATAAAATTTACGAGCTAAGAGGCGTAAAAGTAATGCTTGATAGTGATCTGGCTGAACTTTATGGCGTGGAGACAAAAGTTTTAAATCAAAGTATCCGCCGAACGTTTTCCGGATGACTTCATGTTCCAGCTAACCACTGAAGAGTGGGAACCATTGAGGTCACAGATTGTGACCTCAAAAAAAGGAAGAGGCGGAAGGACCTATCTACCCAATGTTTTTACCGAACATGGCATCCTGATGCTTTCTAGTGTATTAAACAGCAAACAGGCCATTCAAGTGAATATCCAGATTGTTCGGATTTTCTCGCGTATCCGTCAATTTATTATAGATAGCGGCGAGCTTAAACTCGAAATTGAAGAAATCAAACAAAAAGTAAGCAATCAGGATAAAAACATCGAACTTGTTTTTACCTATCTGGATAAACTGATCGATAAGAAAATCGGTCCAAGAAAAAGAATCGGCTATATGCCTGATGATCTGTGATATTAATGATTTGGAAGCCTCTAGTCTAACCTCTTTTTAACCCCCAAAACTTACTTATAGCATGTCGTAGCGAGATGCTACGACTAGAGTAGAGTTCGATAATTAATATTTGTTTAAAAGGACTCCTGCGCACATTTTTAACTCATCGTCGTCACCCTGAATTTATTTCAGGGTCTATCTGGCAGAAAAGATGCTTATGCTGAAAATTCGGGATAAGGTTTTTATAAGACTTTTTTATGATAAAATTTTTCTGCCCAACTATTTGATAATAAAACTTTTCTATCTATCTTTGCAGTCCCAAATTTAATGGGAATAATAAATTGTTTAATAAATTAAATACAAGCAAGTGAATACGTTAAGTTACAAAACTGTCTCGGCCAATGCGAAAACTGTTAACAAACAGTGGATTGTTGTTGATGCGCAAGGCGAGATTTTGGGGCGCTTGTCATCGAAGATCGCTATGATCATCCGTGGTAAAAACAAGCCTGAGTACACCCCACACGTAGACTGCGGTGATAATGTAATCGTTATCAATGCAGACAAGGTTAAATTGACAGGAAACAAATTCAGCGAAAAGCAATATGTTTCTTATACTGGTTATCCAGGTGGTCAACGTTTTATTTCTCCTAAGGAGTTAATGGCGAAACACCCTCAACGTGTAATCGAGAAAGCGGTACGTGGTATGTTACCGAAAACTAAATTGGGTAAAAAACTTTACACCAATCTTTTTGTGTATGCAGGTGAAACCCACCCTCATGCAGCTCAATCTCCAAAAACCATTAAACTTTAAGAAATGTCAGTTACTAACACTTCAGGAAGAAGAAAAACAGCTGTTGCACGTATCTACTTAAAAGATGGTGCTGGCGCAATTACCGTTAACGGTAAAGATCACAAAGTATATTTCCCAACTTTACCTTTGCAATATATCGTAAACCAGAGTTTAGAGGTTTCTGAACTTACAGGTCGTTATGATATCACTGTAAACGTACAGGGTGGTGGAGTAAAAGGACAAGCAGAAGCTGTTCGTTTAGCTATTGCTAAAGCGATTGTTGAACTAGATGCGGAGAAAAAACCTGCATTACGTGCTAAAGGCCTAATGACGCGTGATATGCGTATGGTTGAGCGTAAAAAACCAGGACGTGCTAAAGCCCGTAAGAAATTCCAATTCAGTAAACGTTAATCACAGGAGGCAAGAACAATGGCAAGAACAACTTATCAAGACTTATTGGATGCAGGTGTACACTTTGGTCACCTTACCCGTAAATGGAATCCAAAAATGGCTCCTTACATTTTCATGGAGCGTAATGGAATTCACATTATAGATTTAAATAAAACTTTAACTAAAACTGAAGAAGCTGCGGCTGCGATTAAACAAATCGTAAAATCAGGACGTAAAGTATTATTCGTTTCTACAAAGAAACAAGCTAAAGGAATCGTAGCTGAACAAGCTAAAAAAGTAAACATGCCTTTCGTAACTGAGCGTTGGTTAGGTGGTATGTTAACTAACTTCGCTACTGTTCGCAAGTCAATCAAAAAGATGTCTAACATCGATAAAATGACTAAAGACGGTACTTACGCGATCTTATCTAAAAAAGAGCGTTTAATGATTCAGCGTGAGCGTATTAAATTAGAATCACTTTTAGGTGGTATTGCTGATTTAAACCGTTTACCTGCAGCTTTATTCTTAATTGATGTTAAGAAAGAACACATCGCGGTAACTGAAGCGTTAAAATTGAACATCCCAACTTTTGCGATGGTTGATACAAACTCTGATCCTTCTAACATCGATTTCCCAATCCCTGCGAATGATGATGCTACTAAATCTATCTCTTTAATTACTGATGTAATTATCAAAGCGATCGAAGAAGGTTTAGATGAGCGTAAACGCGAAAAAGATGATGAGGCAGAAAAAGAAGCAGTAGCCGCTAAAGCAGCAGCTGATGCTCCTGAATCAAAAGAGCCTAGACGTAAAAAAGCTGCTGAGGCAGAAGTTGAAGCGTCAGCATCAGAAGAAACTAAAACAGAAGAATAGTAATATTTTTTAATTGCAGGTTACTGGTTTCAGGTTTTAAGTTGGCTTAACAAGAGTTTAACTTAGCGCTTGTAACTTGTAACCTGTAATTGTTATAACAAGATTTTAAACTTTAAAAAGGAAATAAAATGTCTACAGTACAAATTTCTGCAGCAGATGTAAATAAACTACGCCAACAAACTGGCGCTGGTATGATGGATTGCAAAAAAGCTCTAGTTGAAGCTAATGGCGATTTCGAAGCAGCTGTTGATTTATTACGTAAAAAAGGTCAAAAAGTATCTGCAGCCCGTTCTGGTAATGCTACTTCTGAAGGCCTGGTATCAATCGCTGTTTCAGCAGACGGTACAAATGGTAAATTAGTTGCTTTAGCTTGCGAAACCGAGCCGGTTTCTAAAGTTGAAGATTTCCGTAATTTGGCTCAGGCTGTTTTAGCTGCAGCAGTTGCCAACAATCCTGCTACTGCTGAAGAATTATCAGCAATTACTTTGGAAGATGGACGTACAGTTGCCGAAACTATTACTGAATTAACCGGTAAAATCGGAGAGAAAATCGTTATCCAGGAGTATGCAAACGTTTCTGGTGAAAAAATCGTTTCATATATCCACTCTAATGGTAAAATGGGCGTTTTAGTAGTATTTGAAAATACTAACGGTGCAGATATTACTGAAGCTGGTAAAGATGTGGCTATGCAGATTGCTGCAATGAGCCCAATTGCTGTTGATAAAGACGGTGTTGATCCTGCTACTATCGAACGTGAAATCGAGATTGCTAAAGACGTTATCCGTCAAGAAGGCAAACCAGAAGAAATGGTTGAAAAAATTGCTGCTGGTAAATTGAACAAATTCTACAAAGACAGCACTTTATTAAACCAGGAGTTTGTTAAAGATAGTTCTATCGATGTACGTAAATTTTTAGATAACACTTCTAAAGGTTTAACAGTATCAGCTTTCAAACGTGTACAATTAGGTGCATAAGCACTGAAAAACATATTTAAAAAAAGCTCCAAGAAATTGGGGCTTTTTTTATGTTCTATCCCCCCGTCGTCACCCTGAATTCATTTCAGGGTCTACATGCGAGATAGATGCTGATCCCGAAACTTCGGGACAGCATGACGGCCGCATGCAATTCTCCTACTTCCTCAAAGCAGTATAAGTCCCTACTTCTTTCCCCGAATCATTAAGCATACTCACCGTTACTTTATTTTTATCAGCTTTTATTTTTGTGATGGTTCTTATGCCTGTTTTAGGTCCGCCACCAATAATTAAAGGATAATGGTTTAAGTTTTTATCAGGCTGGTGAACCATATATTTATGCGTATGCCCACTTAATACCAAATCAACTTTTCCCTGATTAAGTAAGGGCTCAAACAATTCGGTGCAGTGCTTTGGGCCATGCGCATCGCCGGAGAAGCGTGGAGGAATGTGCATCATTACAATTCTGAATGATGCCTTTTTAAATGCTTTCGAATTCATTTCTGCTTTAAACCATTCAGCCTGCTGAACCCGGTAATCATCAAAATCTACAATACCAGCATAAACCGGATGCGCATCTTCCTTATCCTCGCCGGTGTCTAAAATCACAAAACGTACCGGCCCTAAAGTAAAAGCGGTATGACCAACATGCATGTAGTACTGCGGAAATTCGCGTGCAAACTTACCACGTGTTTCGTGATTGCCCCTTACATAAATAAATGGTGTATTTTTGGCGAAATTATCTACACACGGTTGAAGCATGTGCTCGATAATCTGCTTTTCGTCGGTCTGGTAATCGAATATATCACCGTTAAAAAAGATAAAATCCTGCTTCTTATCCGGAACCAATCCCAACAAATGTGGAATAGACTCAGGCCTGTCGTGTGTATCGTTCAACATTAAAAACGAAACCTCATCCTTACTTTGATCGGCATTAACAAATTCCTCTACAGCGCTGCTCACCGTTTCACCATATGTTAATTTATATGGTTGAAAATCATTAATCTCTTTTGAAACAATTTTATAATAATATTTTGCACCGGGTTTTAGGTTGTTAAGCGTTACAGCATTGAGTTTACTATTGGCCTGCATCAGTCCCAGTTGGGCTTTTCCATAAGCTTTTTGGTTTAACTGATCCGCCTGCTCGCCATATTCTACCCAGCCCGCGGCATTTTTATTGGTCAGCCAAAGAACGGTCATTGCGTTATCAAAATTGGTTTGGAGATAAGGACCAACCGCAATTTTAAAACCCTCTTCATTATTGGGCAAATCTGCAATCGCCATCGATGGTGCCACCAGTGTAGCAGCACTTAAAGTTAGGCTGGCTTTTAAAAAACTTCTTCTATTAGACTGATTTTCATTCATTTGGTTATTTTATCTTATTACCCAAATATATAGCCACAATATTTAACTTTGACCGTGTAAGATTAAATTTACTCAAACGTTTGTTATGCCTAAAGTAATCCCCAATACCTCCTATTTTCAGGGCAACGATTTAAAAAAGAATCAGGACATCGTAATCGACGGTGCAATTATTTCAAATATTAAGGAAAGTAGCAACAAAGAAAACAGTCATTCGCTTGTTGTACCAGGTTTTATAGACCTGCAGATTTATGGCGCTGGCAACAGGTTATTTTCTGCTGATCCAAGCGTAGAATCTTTGACTATAATGGAAGAGGATCTGTTAAAAAAAGGAACTACAGGTTTCCTGGCCTGTATGGCAACAAATTCTCCTGAAGTTTTTAACGAATGTATTAAAGTTGCTAAAGCGCACCGCTCAGTAGCTAAGAATTGTTTGGGTTTACATTTAGAAGGGCCTTTTTTAAACCCAAAACGTTTGGGTGCGCACATACCTGCATTTGTACGTAAAGCCTCATTGGATGAAATCAAGAAACTGATCGATTTTGGAGATGGCGTGATCAAAATGATGACCATTGCTCCAGAAGTTCAGGATGATGAAATAATCGAATACCTGTTAAATAATGGTGTAGTTGTTTCATTAGGGCACAGTAATGCAACTTTCAAAGAAGCAACCGCTGCCTACAACAAAGGGATACAAACCACTACGCACCTCTTTAATGCCATGAGTCCGATCCATCACCGCGAACCGGGTATACCAACCGCAGTTTTCAGCCACGATAAGGCAATGGCCAGTATCATCGCCGATGGGCAACACCTTGATTTCGAGGTGGTTAAATTTGCGCAGAAATTATTAAAAGAACGTTTATTCCTGATTACAGATGCAGTTACTGCCTGCAATACCGGACCTTATCAGCACATCCAGAAAGGTAATAAATATGTAATGCCCGATGGTACACTTTCAGGCTCTTCGCTTACCATGTTGGAAGCTGTTAAAAACTGTGTATCATACTGTGGAATTGATTTAAACGATGCGGTTAAAATGGCTACACAATATCCTGCAAAGTTAATTGGGATTGAAAATCTGACTGCAAATATAGCAAGCGGCGAAACAGCTAATTTAATAGTGCTTGATGATGAATTGAATTTAAAAGAAGTCATTTTTAAAGGCGAAACGATATAATCTATCCAATATGTTCAAAAAAATTCTTCCAGCCATTATTTTCTTTTCTGTTTATGCCTGTAATTCGTGGGCGCAGGAAACAGATAAAGGATTTACTGTTATTCCGCTTGGTGTTAAAGGTGGTGATGATGAAAGTAATTTATCATCTTACATGATTGCTCCAAAAGGAAGCGATAAATATGTTTGTCTTGATGCAGGTACCATAAATGCCGGTATCCAAAAAGCAATCGACCTAAAATCGCTGAAAGGAATCAGTGAGGAAATACAGCGCAGGCAGATTAAAGGTTATTTGATATCCCATGGACATTTAGACCATTTAGCTGGCCTGATCATTAATTCTCCTGCCGATACGGCGAAAAACATTTATGGTTTGCCTTCTGTACTCAACATTTTAAGGGATAAATATTTTACCTGGGATGCCTGGGCAAATTTTGCCAACGAAGGCGAAAAACCACAGCTAAAAAAGTATACTTATTTTCCTTTGCTAGAAGGTAATACCTATCCACTTGAAGGAACAGATATGAACGTAAAGGCCTTCGAACTCAGCCACGGCAACCCCTACAAAAGCACAGCTTTCCTGATTGGCCATAACGATAGTTACGCACTTTATTTGGGAGATACCGGTGCCGATGAAATTGAAAAATCGGATAAACTGGCCAAGCTGTGGCAGAACATAGCGCCTTTGATTACTGCAGGGCAATTAAAAGCTATCTTTTTAGAGGTTTCTTTCCCCAACGAACAGCCAGATAAGCTATTGTTTGGGCACCTTAAACCAAAACTTTTCTTTAACGAACTGTCGAAACTTGAAGCTTTAACGAACGAAAAAGCTTTTAAAAAAGTTTCTTTCATTATAACCCACGTTAAACCTCCACAAAAAACAGCCGAAATAGTAAAAAGGCAATTAATTTCAGGAAAACCGAAAGATTTAAAACTAATTTTTCCCGAACAAGGCAAGTGCTTAACAATTAATTAATATAAATAGAACATTAGCAGCATTAAGTCAGCGTATTTTTGTTAAAAATTGAGTGAAATATCATAATTTTATTACGATAAGGGTAACAACAAATTATAATTGCTTCATCACTAATAAAAAAACATGAATTAATGAAAAAATTGCTACTATTATTGTCATTTATGCTTGTGGTAACCGTTTATGGTTTCGCACAAGGGGTTACCACTGCATCATTTATTGGTACAGTTAAAGATCAAAAAGGGGTGATACCTGGCGCAACGGTTACCGCCATACACATCCCCTCAGGTACAAAATATTCAACCATTACCAGGGCCGATGGTAGGTACAACCTGCCGAACGTACGTGTTGGCGGTCCATACACCATTAAAATAAGCTATATTGGTTATAACGAACTGGTTAAGGAAAACCTGAATACCACTATTGGTGAAGATTTAAGGGTTGATGTTTCACTTACCGAAACCTCGCAAAACCTGGCTGATGTTGTGGTAAAAGGAACACAGGATAAGGTGATTAACTCATCGCGGACCGGTGCAAGGGAAACGATAACTCGACAGCAGATCGATAATTTACCAACCATCAGCCGTTCGTTATCCGATTTTACCAAATTAACACCTTCTGCCAATTCTACAACTGTTGGTGGTTTAAGTTTTGGCGGCAGAAGCGGTTCTTACAACAATTTAACAGTTGATGGAGCCTTATTTAACAACTCTTTCGGCTTATCAGGCAGTTTGGGTGGACAGGCCAATTCTCAACCAATTTCGTTAGATGCGATTGAGCAGATCCAGGTTGATATTGCACCTTACGATGTTCGTCAGGGATCTTTCACCGGGGCAGGTATCAATACCATTGTAAAATCAGGAACAAATGATTTTAAGGGCTCGGCATACTACTACACCAGAGGTACGGATTTAACAGGATATTCGGCAGGTGTTACCAAAATACCGATTGTTGATTTCAGCTATAACCAACGTGGTTTGAATATCGGCGGACCGATTATTAAAGACAAATTGTTTTTCTTTGTTTCGGGCGAGCAGGAAAGGATCAGTACACCAGCAACCTCTTTTGTAGCCTCACGTCCAGGTTTATCAGGAGCTAACGTTTCGGCAGCAGATGCAGCTACATTAGATAAGTTATCAAACTATTTAATGAGCAAATACAATTACGCGACCGGCCCGTACGAAAATTATCCATACAAAACCCAAAGTGATAAAATTACGGCCAAAATAGACTGGAATATCAACGCAAACAACACTTTAAGTGCAAAATATTTCTACTTAAAATCAAACAGACAGGTTGTGGCCAGCGGCTCGGGTATTCCGGCAGGTTTAAATGGTAGCCGTTCTCCTTCATCAACCTCTATGCCTTATTTCGGTTCGAGTTATACCATTAACAATAACTTTAACATCGGCATTGTTGAATTAAACACCAGGATCGGCAACAGTATGTCGAACAAATTAACTTTAGGCTATTCTGCACTAAGGGATTTCCGCGGTTCAAATGGCGCTGAATTACCAATGGTTGATATCGGTAACGGAAACGGTGGCATTTTAACCAGTTTTGGTTACGAGGTTTTCACAGCAGGTAACCTGTTAAACTCTGATATTTATCAATTTTCGGACGATTTCTCGATTTATGCGGGTAAACACGAAATCACCATCGGAACAAGCAACCAGTTAAATAAATTTTTAAATGGTTTTGCTCCCAACTATAATGGTTTATATTATTTTAGAACAGCCGACGATTTTATCAATAACCAGCCTGCAGTAAGTTATTCGTACCGTAACTCTGCTTTGGCCGATGGCTCGTTTCCATTTGCCAAAATGTCGTCGTATAACCTGAGTTTATATGCACAGGATAAATACCAGGTGAGTGATAACTTCAAATTAACTTATGGTATCCGTGCCGATTATACTTATTTTCCTACCAAGTTAGATCCGAACCCGAATTTGGCGGCATTAACCTTCCAAAATGGTTTACAGGTTGACATTTCTAAGTTTCCGAATAAAAAATTATTGTTCTCGCCGCGTGTAGGCTTTAATTATGACGTTTTTGGAGATAAAACCACACAATTACGTGGAGGAACCGGAATTTTTACCGGTCAGGTGCCTTATGTATGGATTTCCAACCAGGCTTCTAACACCGGAACATTATTCAGTTCTGCTACTGTATCAACCCCTGGCGATCCAAGGTTGATTTTTAACCCAAATGTTAATGCAAACCGCCCGGCACCGGGTACAGTTAGTGCCAATACTTCTTATGAGGTAGATGCGGCTTCGAAAGATTTTAAATATCCACAGATCTGGAGAACAAACGTAGCCGTTGATCAAAAATTACCAATGGGTATTATTGCGACTTTAGAAGCATCATACACTAAAGATATTAACGCTGTAAATTTCTCAAATGCAGCATTGCCTAATAATTCAACGGGCTTAATTACACTGCCAGGAATTGAAGGACAGCAACGTTATACCGTAAAATCGACACAAACCGGTACTACGGCGGCAAATCCGTCTATTTCGCCATTTATCTACATGCAGAATACCAATAAAGGTTATTCATATTTCATCACTGGTCAGTTACAAAAATCTTTCTTCAGTGGCTTTAATGCAAGTGTGGCCTATACCTACAGTCAATCTAGATCTGTAAACGATGGTGGTTCTACCGCAAGTTCTATCTGGTCGCAAAGGGCCATTGCCGGTGATGCAAATTCGGATGTTCTGGCCAACACCAACTTCATCCAGCCGAACAGGGTTATTGCTTCATTAAGCTATAAAAAAGAGTATTTTAAACATGCAGCTACCACAGTAGGTATCATTTTCGAATCGGCCAATAATGGTGCATTCAGTTACGTTTCATCAGGTGATATTAACAACGATGGTGGCGCGAATGATTTACTTTACATTCCACAAAACAAAGGCGATATTATTTTAGTGCCCGATTTTGTTGGCGATACCCGCACCCAGGATCAGATCTGGAATCAGCTAAATGCTTACATCAGTCAGGATAGCTATTTAAGCAAGCACAGAGGTCAATTTGCAAAAAGAAACGGCGCCATCATGTCGTACTTTAAAAGGGCCGATCTGCACATCGCACAGGATTTCTTTGTAGGTGCAAAAGGCAAAAGGAATACGCTTCAGTTCAGTTTGGATATCATTAACGTTGGTAACCTGTTAAACAGCGATTGGGGTTTATACCAAACACCAAATATTCCCTTATCAACCTACAATACCGCAGTATTACTGGCCTATAAAGGTTTAGATGCAACATCAGGAAAACCAACTTATTCTTTCCCTTATCAGGACAAAGCAAATTTAACACCATATACCACCACGTATAAAAATATTACCGACCAGATTTCGCGCTGGCAGGCACAGTTTGGCGTACGGTATACCTTTAACTAGTTATAATTTTAAATATTTTTTTTCTCTACTGCCCCCAAAAAGCTACACTATTTGGGGGCAGTTTATTTAATAAATTCGCTCTTTTTCTTTAAACCGCTATTTCTATTTAAATATTTACATCAATTATTAAAAAGCATAGCTCGGTATTAAAAAAATGTTAATATTTTTGAGGTCATGAAATACAAGCGCATCCTACTAAAGCTTAGCGGAGAATCGCTAATGGGCGATAAACAATACGGTATTGATAATGATCGTGTTAAGCAATATGCAGAAGATATCAAAGCAGTACACGATAAAGGACTGGAAATCGCTATCGTAATCGGTGGAGGAAATATTTTTAGGGGCTTAAGCGCCGAAAAAAGTGGGATGGACAGGGCTCAGGCCGATTACATGGGCATGTTGGCAACAGTGATCAATTCTATGGCCCTGCAAGATGCATTGGAGAAAGTTGGTATCAAAACCCGTTTGCTTACTGCAATTAAAATGGAGCAGATCTGTGAGCCGTTTATCCGCAGAAGAGCAGTACGCCACTTAGAAAAAGGCCGCGTGGTTATTTTTGGTGCCGGTACCGGAAATCCATATTTCACAACCGACTCTGCAGCGGCATTACGTGCAATCGAAATTAAAGCCGATGTGGTTTTAAAAGGTACACGTGTTGATGGAATTTATACTGCCGACCCTGAAAAAGATCCTTTGGCGACAAAGTACAATGATATTTCGTTCAGGGAAGTTTACGATAAAGGCTTAAATGTAATGGACATGACAGCTTTTACCCTTTGCGAGGAAAACCAACTTCCGATTATTGTGTTTGATATGAACAAACATGGTAACTTCATGAAAATTGCCAGTGGCGAACCAATCGGTACATTGGTGAAGTAAGCATTAAAAAAAATATTATTTTTGTAGATATACATACAATTATGAACGAACTCATACAATTGCAATTAATGGATGCGCAATCTTCTATGGAGAAAGCGATCGATCATTGTGAAGCTGAATTAACTAAAATAAGGGCTGGTAAAGCATCAGCTGGAATGTTGGATGGTATCTTTGTTGACTATTATGGAGCTTCTACAGCATTGGCGCAGGTAGCAAGCATCAATACACCGGATGCAAGGACAATCGTAATCCAACCTTGGGAAAAATCACTTTTAACCGTTATCGAAAAAGCTATCCAGGTAGCCAATATCGGTATCAATCCCCAAAATGACGGTATTGTAATCCGCCTGGTTGTACCTCCCCTAACAGAAGAGCGCAGGAAAGACCTGGTTAAAAAAGTAAAGGAAGAAGCAGAAAGAGGCCGTGTTACCGTTCGTAACATCCGTAAAGATGCCAATTCTAAAATCCAGAAATTAAAAGGCGAAGGTGTATCAGACGACGAAATTAAAACAGGCGAAGGTGAAGTACAAAAACTGACCGATGCTTATATCATCAAAGTTGATAAACACGCAGAAGCTAAAGAAAAAGATGTAATGACAGTTTAAGCTGTAGCAAACATGATTAAAAAGGGAATGGATTTAAATCTTTTCCCTTTTTTTATGCTATTTTTTTGCACTTGATGCGCGTACGTTTAAAATGGTTGGAAGCGATACCTGCGCATTTCCGATGTTTTTACCAGCTTTTTTAAGTTTGTTCAATAAAATCTTCATAATGTTTTCGGCAATGGCTTCAAGGGGCTGCGCAATGGCCGTAACAGGTGGCTCGCAGAACTCCAGGATCTCGAAATCATCGAAAGATACTACAGCAAGGTCTTTATGGATATGGATACCTTCTTTTCTGAACGTTCTTAAACCATCCAAACAGATATAGTTGGCCGCAAAAATTACCGCATCGAGCTGTTTTTCTTTCTTAAAAAATTTTGCCATTTCTTTTATTGATTCGGCAGAATTTACATAACTAATCTTTTTTACAATGGCAGGCAGTTGGTGCTTTTTCACCGCGGTTTCGTAACCGGTTAAACGATCTACCATTTGTTGCTGAGCGGTATCAATCGTAACAAAACCTATATTTTTATAGCCATTGTTAATCAGGTGCTCGGTAGCTTCGAGCGTACTGTTTTCGTTGGCAATAATAACATAATCGGCATTAACATCCTGTACATAACGATCGAACAGCACAACCGGTGCCTCCGTTTGGATCAGCTTTTTCACTTCTTCTTCCAAACCTTCGGGCAATGCCATAATGTAGCCGTCAACATGTCTGTCTTTAAAAATCTGCAATAACTCTATCGCTTTTTCGGTATCGTTACGGGTACTGCTAAAAAGGATTTTATAACCGAGGCTGGAGGCAATTTCATCAATGCGGCGTGCAATGCCCGAGAAAAATGGTTCTGAAATATCATCAACCAGGAAACCGATAATTTTTGTTTTGCCTGTTCGTAAACTGGTAGCAAGGGCGTTGGGCTGATAATTTAATTCGGCAACAAGATCCAAAACTTTTTTGGTAAGCGATTCGCTGATGTTCTTCTCTCTCGCTTTTCCATTGATTACGAACGATACGGTTGTAATGGAAATATTTAACTGTTTGGCTATATCTTTTATGGATACACGTTTTTTCATTACTGGCATTACACAGGTTAGAATAAATTGAACTGGTAATATAGGAATATATCTACAAAAATGTTAAAATTAGCCTTAAAAAGAAAAAGAGCAACCTATCCAGGATTGCTCAATTAACTAACTTATTATTCATAAAAAATGCTGTTGGGGAAGGAGTCGAACCTTCAAGGGGTAGTTAGCTACAGTTCAAAAAATTAATTTGTGGTCAACCCAATAAACTGCGTTTGTCCCATTATTCCCCACCACCGAGACAAGGAGGCGTGTCTGCCAATTTCACCACCCAACATTATATAGTCATTAGTCCAAAGTCTGCAGTCCCAAGTCTAAAAAGACTATTGACTCTTGACTTAGGACTAAAGCCGCTGTAGGGGAAGGAATCGAACCTTCAAGGAGTGGTTAGTACTGTTGCCAGTATATTCCCATTATTCTCCGCCACCGAGACAAGGAGGTGTGTCTGCCTGTTTCACCACCCTACATTTTTTGTTAAACAATTTTGAAAGAACGTTTCCTTTTTGTTAATTGCTTGATACAAATGTAAAGGAACATCCAATACCTTGCAAATATTTTAAACATTTAATTTTATTTTTATAATATTGATAAATATTTGTAAATTCGCTTATCATAATTCAAAAATATGCTTAAAAAAGACAATTCCAATTTAGAAATTGACAACCTCGACATCGATATATTAAAGCAATTGATGCAGGATGCCACTAAACCCTATACAGAAATCGCTAAAGATCTGATTGTTTCGGGCGGAACGATACATGTTAGGATGAAGAAACTACAGGAAATGGGCATTATAAAAGGCTCTCACTTAATTATCGACCCTCAGAAGGCCGGTTACGATATCTGCGCCTTTCTGGGTATCTATCTGGAAAAAGGGATCCAGTATAAAGATGCGGTTGCACAGCTGAGCAAAATTAAGGAAGTGGTAGAACTTCATTACACCACAGGTGCCTACAGTATGTTTGCCAAAATTATCTGCAGGGATACCAACCATTTACGCCATGTTTTAAACGAAGAAATCCAGGCGGTGAACGGTATCCAGCGTACAGAGACTTTAATCTCGTTAGAAGAGAGTATTAAGCGACAGATTGAATTGGGGTAAGGAAGACTAAAGCAGAAAGACTAAAGACCAAAGGATAGTGACTAAAATAAAAAATTAGGTGCCCTATTAGAAAATGAACATTCAGTAGGATTCCGGGAACAGCAGTCCCGTTATCCGCTAATTCCGATGAAACCTGTGAAACAAGCAAGCATACCAAAAAACAATAATAACAATGCTTAAATCGGAACCGCTTCTACCGGGTTTATTAACAAAGGTAAGTGCAATAATATCGATTCGCCTATTAATTTAAACGTGAAAAGCTACAATCTGTGCAATCTAAAAATCGGTGCAATCATACCGAAGGAAAAAGACTAAATAATAAACGTCGTCATCTCGACTGAAACGCAGTGGAACACCCGCCTGCAACGGGCAGGGAGAGATCTATCTCGAGACAGATTTCTCGGCTTCGTTACACTCCGCTCGAAATGACGGGTCTAATTACTTCAACAACTGATAAGCAATCAGCGCCGCTACATAAGCCATAGCCGTCATATAACCCAACTGGATTACCGGCCATTTCCAGCCTTTGGTTTCGCGGTAAACGATGGCCACGGTACTCATGCACTGCATGGCAAAAGCATAAAAAAGCATCAGCGAAATACCTGTTGCAAAGGTATAAACAGGCAAACCTGTACGGCTGTTTTTAGAGGCCGACATACGCTCCCGGATGGTACTTGTATCTTCATCACCACCATCAACACTGTAAATGGTTGCCATGGTCCCTACAAAAGCTTCGCGGGCAGCAAAAGAGGTAATTAAACCAATCCCAATCTTCCAATCGTAACCCAGCGGGCGGATGGCAGGTTCAATGGCGTGCCCCAAAAGCCCCACATAAGAATTTTCGAGCTTCTCGGTAGCCACCAGTGTTTTAATGTGATCAGTATTTTTTGTCGTATCAGCCAAAGCGGATTCATATTTTTTATCGATGCTCTCAAAACGGTTTCCCGGTCCGAATGAGGCCATTACCCAAAGAATTATCGAAATGGCAATAATTACCTTACCGGCTTCGAAAACAAAGGTTTTCGATTTCTCGTACATGGTATAAGCCACATTTTTCCACCTTGGCATGCGGTAAACCGGCAGTTCCATGATGAAATACGATCTTTCTTTGGTTTTAATGATAAATTTCATCACCCAGGCTACTAATACCGCAGCAACAATACCCACAAGGTACATCACCATCAGCGCCAGGCCCTGTAAATTAAAAATACCAAGAACCGTTTTAGAGGGAATAATCAGGGAGATGATTAAAATATATACCGGAAGCCTGGCTGAGCAGCTTACCAATGGGGTAACCATGATGGTAATCATCCGGTCTTTCCAGTTCTCAATATTCCTGGCGGCCATAATAGAAGGCACAGCACAGGCCAGACCACCAATCATGGGTACCACCGATTTTCCGTTCAAACCTACCTTGCTCATCACTTTATCCATCATAAAGGTAACGCGGGCCATATAGCCGGTATCTTCCAAAATGGATATAAAAGCAAAAAGAATGGCTATTTGTGGGATAAATACAAAAATACCGCCCAAACCTGCAATAACGCCATCCAATAACAGATCGGTAAGCATTCCTGCT